>JBILVO010000249.1:0-3339 GCA_044370415.1 Pirellulales bacterium | reverse complement strand
ATGAGCCATTCCATGAGAAACCCGTTCGTGATCGTCGTCGCCGTGGTGAGTGTCGCCGCGCGTGTCGCCGTGGCGGCGCCGTCGTACGAGCAGGACGTCGTGCCGATCCTGCGGACCTACTGCTCCGGCTGCCACAACGACGCCGACAAGGAGGGTGAGCTGTCGGTGGAGCGGTTCGCGACGCTGCGCCGCGGCGGCGCCGAGTCGGGCGATCCGGTGAAGCCGGGCGACCCGGCAGGCTCCGTCATGATCAAGCGGATCGAGAGCGCGGCGGGCGACCACATGCCGCCCGACGACGAGCCGCAGCCGTCGGCCGCCGAGGTCGCGACGCTCAAGGCGTGGATCGCCGCGGGAGCGCCGGGACCGCAGCAGGACGCGTCGATCCTCACGTCGCTGGCCACGCCGAAGCTGCCGCCGCACGTCGGCACGAAGCCGGTCACCGCCGCCGCCGTCTCCCCCGACGGCACCCGGCTGGCCGTGGCCCGCGGCCGCACGCTCGACATCGTCGACGCGACGAGCCTGGGCGCCGCACCGCAGGTGATCCTCTCCCTGGCCGACCTGCCGGGCAAGGTGATGGCGGTGCACTTCAGCCGCGACGGCAAGCGGCTGGTCGTGGCGGGAGGGATCGCCGGCCTCTCAGGCGCCGCGCAGCTCCGCGATGCGGCCACCGGCGCCGTGATCCGCGAGTTCGCCGGGCACCGCGACCTGCTCCACGACGCCGAGCTCTCGCCCGACGAAAAGCTGCTGGCCACGGCCGGCTACGACCGTTCCGTAAAGCTCTGGAGCGTCACCGACGGCAGCCTCGTGCGGTCGATCGACGTCCACAACGGCGCCGTCTTCGACCTCGCCTGGCACCCCAGCGGCACGATGCTGGGCTCGGCCAGTGCCGACGAGACGGTGAAGCTCTGGCGGACGGCCGACGGCGTCCGGCTCGACACGCTCAACCAGCCGCAGGGTGAGGTCTTCTCGGTGGCGTTCACGCCCGACGGCAGGCACGTGCTCGCCGCCGGCCGCGACAAGCGGATCCACCTCTGGAAGCTCGTGTCGCTCGACGCGCCGGCGATCAACCCGCCGCTCCAGGCCCGGTTCGCCCACGAGAGCCCCGTCGTGGCGCTGGGGCTCTCGGCCGACGGCCGGCACGTGTTCTCCGCGGCCGAGGACCGCTCGCTGAAGCTGTGGAGCATCCCCGACCTCGCGCTCGAGCACGATTACCCACGGCAGCCGGATCTCGTGTCGGCGGTCGTGCCGCTGGCCGCCGACCGGTCGCTCCTCGGCCGGATGGACGGCTCGCTCGAGGTGGTGCGGATGCAGGTCGATCCGGCCGCCGTCACGGCCGCAGCCGCCGCGGTCGCGACGACCGCAGTTCCAGCCGCTGCCGCCGCGCCGGCGCTGGTCGAGGAGCTGGAGCCGAACGACGCACCGCCGCAGGCGGCCGTCATTCCGCTGTCCGCCACGGTGAAGGCCGCGATCGGCCGTCCCGGCGACGCCGACTCCTTCCGCTTCACCGCGCGGGCTGGCCAGCCGATCGCGATCGAGGTGATCGCGGCACGCTCCCAGGCGAAGACGAAGACCAAGCTCGATTCCCATCTCGTGATCCTCGACGCCGCCGGCGGGCCGGTGGAGCAGGTCGTGCTGCAGGCCGTGCGTGACAGCTGGCTCACGTTCCGCGGCAAGGACTCGACCCAGTCGAATGACTTCCGTGTCCACAACTGGCGGGAGATGGAACTCGACGAATACCTCTACGCCAACGGCGAGGTGGTGCGGCTGTGGCTCTATCCGCGCGGCCCCGACTCGGGCTTCAACGTCTATCCGGGTGACGGTCAGCGGCACGCCTTCTTCGGCACCTCTCCCATCACGCACGCGCTCGGGGAGCCGGCTTGGATCGTGCAGCCGCTGCCCCCTGGGAGCCGCCCAGCACCGAACGGGCTGCCCGTGTTTCCGCTCTTCTACGAGAACGACGACGATCCGCTGCGGCGGTTCGGGAGCGACTCGTGCGTCCTCTTCACGCCGCCCGCCGACGGCGACTACATCGTGCGGGTGACCGACGTCCGCGGCTTTGGCGGCTCGTCCGCGGAGCAGGACTACGGCTACGAGCTCGTCGTGCGGCCGGCGGCGCCGGGCTTCGAGCCGCGGGTCGTGACGAAGAATCCCAGCGTCGGTCCCGGCGGCTGCCGCGAGATCGAGTTTCGCACCGATCGCGTCGACGGCTTCGACGGACCGATCCGCCTCGAGATCGACGGGCTGCCGGCGGGCTTCACGTTCCCTGGCCCGATCGAGATCGAGGCGGGGCAGGTGCGGGCCCGCGGGGTGCTCACGGCGGCGATGGACGCCGTCGCGCCCGACGAGGCCGCCAGCAAGGGCGTGAAGGTGCGGGCGGTGGCGACGATCGACGGCCGCGAGGTCGTGAAGGATCTCGGCGGGCTCGGCGACATCAAACTCGGCGCAGCCCCGAAGTTTACCGCGACCATCGTGCCCGCTCCCGGGTCGTCGGTCGTCGAACGGGAGGGCCAGCCGCTCGAGTTCACGATCCGCCCGGGCGAGACGATCACGGCGAAGGTGCTGGTCGACCGCAAGGACTTCAAGGACCGGATCGAGTTCGGCCGCGACGGCGACGCCGATCGCAACCTGCCGCACGGCGTCTTCGTCGACAACATCGGCCTGAGCGGCCTGCTCATCGTGGAGGGCACGTCCGAGCGGGAGTTCTTCCTCACGGCCGCACCGAAGACGCGGTCCGGTCGGCGGCTCTTCCACCTCAATACGGCCGCCGACGGCGGCCAGGCGTCGCCGCCGGTCATCCTCAACGTGCTGCCGGCTGAGCCGGCGGGTGTTTCCCGCGCGGCGGCGGCCTCCGCGGACCGCTGACATCCGCTTACGCCCGCCAACGTCTGGTAGGCCTCGCCTGGCGGGAGTTGCCGTACCACCCGGAGCGATCGCCGCCGGGACGGCAGAAGTCTCCTCGCGGGATGATTTCGCGCGACGGCCTTTCACGCTGCATGCGTCGTGGACATGCGAAATCCTCCAGGCTCGTCGAGCTTCCGCCGATCCCGGCTGCCCGTCTTCACACAGGGCCAGGTTGCCGCAGAGTGCCAGGTCGTTGCTGCAGCAGGCTCGAATGGGCTCGAGGAGGCCGTGGATACAGTCATCCGCCGCTTGAGGCGGCGGCCGCGAGCGCAAAAAACCTCGGCTTTTTCGCCGCTCGCCCTCGTGGAAAAAGGCCAGGGAGGGCTTTTTCCACAGCCAGCTAGAGCGCATCCGAGATAGGTGTAGCGTCTTGGCTGGAGCGATCCTCGCCGGGCCGGCAGAAGTCTCCTCGCGGGATGATTTCGCGCGACGGCCTGC
>JBILVO010000248.1:0-3356 GCA_044370415.1 Pirellulales bacterium | reverse complement strand
CGGATCGGCAGCTCGCTGCGGACAAACGACTCGTAGTCGTGCGCCGCCGCGGCGCGGATCGCCGGGTGCTCAGGCGTGCTTGTCTGCACCACCACGCGGCCCCCGAGCGTGCCCCGGCCGCTGCGGCCGGCCACCTGGGTGACGAGCTGGCAGGTCCGCTCCGAGGCGCGGAAGTCTGCGAGGTGCAGCGCCGCGTCGGCGTTGACCACGCCGACGAGCATCACCGTGGGGAAGTCGAGGCCCTTGGCGATCATCTGGGTGCCGACGAGGATGTCGATCTCGCGGTTGCGGAAGGCGTCGAGCGTGCGCTCGTGGCTGCCACGGACCCGCATGGTGTCGGTGTCCATCCGGGCGATGCGGGCACCGGGAAACGCGGCGCGGATCTGGTCCTCGAGCCGCTGGGTGCCCGTGCCGCGGGCCACCAGGTTCGGCGCGGCGCACGACGGGCAGGAGGTGGGCAGCCGGGTCACCAGCCCGCAGCCGTGGCAGATGCCGCGGCCGCCCGGCTGGTGGAGCGTGAGCGCCAGGTCGCACTGCGGGCAGCGGGTCGTGTGGCCGCAGGCTCGGCACTGGATCGACGTGGCGAAGCCGCGACGATTGAGCAGCAGTATCACCTGCCCGCCGCCGTCGAGCGCCCAACGGATGCCGGCGGCGAGCCGCGGGCTGACGGCGCCGCGGCCCCGGCTCGCGGGGTCGCGCAGGTCGACCGACAGCACGGGCGGCAGGTCGGAGCCGCCCACGCGGCCGGGCAGCCGGCACATCGTCCACTCGCCCGTCAGGCAGCGGTGGAAGGTCTCCAGCGACGGCGTCGCCGATCCCAGCACGAGCGGCACGCCCTCGGCCCGGGCGAGCCACTCGGCCACGTCGCGGGCATGGTAACGCGGCGCGGTGGCCTGCTTGAACGAGGTCTCGTGCTCCTCGTCGATGACGATCAGGCCGAGCCGCGGCGTGGGGGCGAAGATGGCGCTGCGGGCCCCCACCACGACGCCGACCCGGCCCGTGGCGATCTCCCGCCACTGCGCGTGCCGCTCGGCGGGAGTGAGGTGGCTGTGCAGCACGGCCACGCTCCCGAACCGTGCCCGAAACCGGTCGCAGGTCTGCGGTGTGAGGCTGATCTCGGGCACGAGCACGATCGCCTGCCTGCCGTGCGCGAGCGTCTCCTCCACCGCCTGCAGGTAGACCTCGGTTTTGCCGCTGCCCGTCACGCCGAAGAGCACGACGGTGGCATGCCTGCCGCCGCGAAGCGGGGCGAGGATCGCGTCGAGTGCGGTGGACTGCGACGGGGAGAGCGCCGCCGGCCGCTCGTGGCTGATCGCCGGCCGTGCGGTGCCGGGGGACGGCCGCGCCACGGTTCCCGTCGGCGCGAGCAGCCCCGTCTTCACAAGCCTGGCCACGACGGCCCGGCTCACGTCGGCGGCGGCGGCGAGATCGTCCACGGTGGTGGGAGCGGCGGCGGCGGCGAGCACCCGCGTCTGGGCGGCCGTGAGGCGACGGGGCGGCTCTAAGCCGGTTGCGATCAGCAGCGGCACGGTGCGGGGCCTGCGGCGCAGCCGCGCGCCCGCGGGCAGCACCGCCTCGAGCACCTCGCCCCAGCGGGCCAGCCACCGCTCGGCCATCCATTTCGTGAGCTCGAGCATCCTCGGCGACAGGAGCGGCGCGTCGTCCTCCACACCCGCCACCTGCTTGAGCGGCACCTGCGGCAGATCGCCGCTGCGCACGGCGACGCAGTAGGCGAGCCGCTCCCGATTGCCCCGCCCCAGCGGCACGCGGACCCGTCGGCCCGGCTCCACCGTCGCGGCGAGGGATTCGGGCACGAGGTAGTCGAGCGGCTTGTCGACCCCCTCGGGGAGCACCACGGTCGCGATCGTGCCGTGACGGGCGTCATCCTCCACCCACTGGGGCGCGGTATCGAAGAGCCGGCGCTGGTTCGTATGCTGGGAGGACATGCAGGCGATTAGAACGTGGCGGCGGCGGCGGCAGGAAGTCCGCGGCGGTTCGGCGCCCGAGAGACGGAGGGATGGCGATGCGAATCGGCGTGTTCGGCGGCAGCTTCGATCCGGTGCACCTGGGCCACCTGATCGCGGCCGAATGCTGCCGGGAGCAACTGCGGCTCGACCGCGTCGTCTTCATGCCGGCGGCGATCCCGCCCCACAAGCAGGACCGGCAGCTCGCCGCGGCGCGGCACCGGCTCGAGATGCTGACGCTGGCGACGGGCGGCCACGAGGCCTTCGCCGTCGCGAGCGACGAGCTGGACCGCGGCGGCGTGAGCTACACGGTCGACACGCTCGCGAGCCTCGCCGCCCGGCGCGCGGGCGACCGGCTCTGCCTGCTGCTGGGGCCCGATGCGGCCGTGGCACTGCCGACCTGGCGGGAGCCGCGGCGGATCGTCGAACTCGCGGAGATCGTCGTCATGGAGCGGGAGTCGCTCGACGACGTCGGCTCGTCGACCGCCCGTGCGGCGCTGGAGCCGCTGCTCGGCCGGGAGGGGCTGGAGAGGCTGCTTGCCGGCCGCGTGCGGCTCCCGGCGATCGGCATCCGGGCGAGCGACATCCGCACGGCCGTGGCGGCCGGTCACAGCATCCGCTACCGGACCCCCCGGGCGGTCGAGCAGTACATCGTGAGCCACGGGCTCTACGGCAGCCGTTGAACGTGTGCCACACGCAGCCTCTCCGTCGGCCCGGTCAACGGTACGGTGACGGTGGCGTCAGCCGGTGCGGGCCGCCGCGAGCTTCGCGGCGAGCAGTCGGCTCACGGGCTGCTCGGCGACCGCCGGATCGGAGCCGAGCGTCCGCAGCAGCACCTCCAGACGGTCGACGGCCGGCTGCTCGAGGTTGAGCAGGATCGCCGGTCGTCCCGCGATCACGCAGGGGCCGCCAGCCAGGTCGCCGAGCGGCTCCTCGCGGACCTCGTAGCCGAGCTCACGGGCCAACTGCCGCGACTCCTCGATGAGGCCGAGCGTATCTTCCATGCTGCTGCGCGATCGATCAGGAAAGGTGGTCTCGTTCCCCAAGCCTCGGCGTGGTCAGCGCCACTGCGAAGCCGGCAGGCCGAGCTGATCGCGGCGGACGTCCATCGCCCGCCTGTATTCCGTGTACTGCGCCCGCTGCTGCGGCGACGTGCTGTCGATCATCCGCTTGCGCCAGTTGTTGCGTTCGTCCTCTGAACCGCCGCGCGGCGGGCCTCCCGGGGGGCCGCCGCCGGCCTGTCCGCCGCCGGGCCCGCCTGGGCCACCGCCACCCGGACCGCCGCGGCCGGGACCACCACTCGGGCCACCGCTGCCCGGACCACCCGGGCCGCCACCGCCCGCCGCCCGGGCCGCCTCGAACGCCTGACGCATCAGGTCTTCCTGCTTGATC
>JBILVO010000247.1:0-3368 GCA_044370415.1 Pirellulales bacterium | reverse complement strand
GGGCAGATGTCGCCCGCCTCGATCGCGACGGAGATCCGCGCCGCCGTGGCCGCATCCCCTTCGAGCGGCCGTGGATCGGGGATGTGCAGGGGCCGCGAGAAGAGCACCGCCGCCTCGCGGGCCACGCCGATGTGGCCGAGGCAATCCGGCCGGTTGCTCGTCACCTCGATCTCGACCGCCGTGTCGTCGCCCACGGACCGCGTCGACTCGTGGTTGAGCCCGGCCATCATCAGCCGCTCGGCCAGATCCGCCGCCGATGCCGGCAGGCTGACGTAATCGGCCAGCCAGTTCGTGGAGATGATCATGCCGTCGGGTGTCCGTCGAGAGGTGCGGCGCCGCCGCCCGGGTCAGAACTGCCGGAGAAATCGCACGTCGTTGCGGTAGAAATCGCGGATGTCCGCCACGCCATAGCGGCGGGCCGCGATCCGCTCCACGCCGAGGCCGAACGCGAAGCCGGAGACGGTCGCGGGGTCGTACCCCACGGCCTCGAGCACGGCGGGATCGACCATGCCGGCGCCGCCCATCTCGATCCAGCGGCCGCCCCACTCCATGTCGAACTCCACGCTCGGCTCGGTGAAGGGGAAGAAGGAGGGCCGAAACCGCACCCGCACGTCGCCGCCGAGAAAGCTCGAGGCCAGCTGGCGGAGCACGCTCTTGAGGTGGGCCATGGTCGTGCCGGGCTCGACGAGCAGCCCCTCCACCTGGTGAAACATCGGATAGTGGGTGGCGTCGGCGGTGTCGGGCCGGTAGACGCGACCGAGCGACACGATCCGCAGCGGCGGCTGGCGGCCCTCCATCACGCGGATCTGCACCGTGCTCGTCTGCGACCGCAGCAGTAGGGGGTCGGCCCCGCGGGCGACGGCGAGGTAGAAGTTGTCGAGCGGATCACGGGCCGGATGGGCGGCCGGGATGGCGAGCGCCTCGAAGTTGTGCCACTGATCCTCGACCTCCGGGCCGTCGACGCTCTCGAAACCCAGCCGCGCCATGATCTCCTGGACGCGGCGGATCGTCTGCGTGATCGGGTGCGCGTGGCCGAGCCGCACCGTCTCGCCGGGCAGCGTGACGTCGAGCGCATCCGCGGCCCGCGGCGCCGCGGCTCCCGCCAGCCGTTCCTGCGCCGCCGTGAAGAGGGTGGTGACGGCCTCCTTCGCCTCGTTGAAGTGCCGTCCGGCCGCGGGACGATCCGTCGCAGCAAGGCCCGACAGCAGCTTTTGCACGGCCTTCAGCCGCCCACTGCGGGCGCCGAGGAACTCGACACGCGCCTCCTCCAGCGCCGCGTCATCCGCCGCTCCCGCGAGCGCCGCCGCAGCAGCCTCGCGAAAGGCGGCCAGGTCCGCGAGGAAGGCCGCGATCGCGCCGGCGGATTCTCCTCCCTGGGAAGCAGCCACGGGACTACGCGACCGCAGCCGGCTCCGGCAATCCGAGTCCCTTGCGGGCGGCCTGCACGACGGCATCGAAGCCGGTCGGGTCGAGCACAGCCATTTCGGCGAGCGTGCGCCGGTCCAGCTCGGAGCCGATCTTCTCCAGGCCGGCGATGAACTGGCTGTAGCGGAGCCCACGCTCGCGGCAGGCGGCGTTGATCCGCACGATCCAGAGACGGCGGAAGTCGCGCTTCTTGCGCCGGCGATCACGACGGGCGTAGACGCCCGCTCGGATGATCGATTCCTTCGCCGTTCTGAGGAGCCGTCGACGACCGCCGACGGAGCCCTTCACCCGCTTGAAGAGACGCTTCTTGGCACGGAGACGCGGGACGACGTTCTTGGTACGCATGGTTGTGGTCTGCCTGAGGAACCTTCCAATGTCGCTTCCGCGAGCCGTTTTTCAAGGCCCGCGGCCCGCCTGCGGCCGGGAGCCGGCCGGGCGATCCGGCGGCGGTCCTTCCGAGGGGGCTTCCTGACGGTCGATCGGCAATCGATCAGTAGCTGTAGCGGCCGAGCATCTCCACGATCTTGGCCGTCTCGGGCTTGGCGAGCACGTCGGTGCCGCGCAGGTTGCGCTTCCGCTTGCTCGTCAGCCTGACCTGCAGGTGGCTGGTGCCGGCGCGGCGGTGCTTGACCTTGCCCCGGGCGGTCACGCGAAACCGCTTCTTGACGCCCTTGTGGGTCTTCTGCTTCGGCATGGCTTCTCTGCTCCGATCGATGAGGTGGGTACGAGGATGGACGGATGAATGGACGGGTGGACGGAGGGTCGGGCTGGGTGTCTGGAGTTCCGCGGCGAAGGGCGTGCGTTGGAGGGTCACCGGGGGGTGAGCGTGCAGACGAGCCGGCGGCCCATCTGCTGCGGCGGGGCCTCGACCTTTCCCACCGGATCGAGTTGTTCGAGGATCGCCTTCATGACGCGTTGTCCCTCGTCGATGTGCGCCAGTTCGCGGCCCCGGAACACGACCGACACGATGACCTTGTCCTTGTGCTGCAGGAAGCCCTTGGCCTGATTCACCTTGAACTCGATGTCGTGCTCGCCGGTCTTCGGCCGGAGACGGATCTCCTTGATCTTGGCGTGGTGGACGTGCGTGCGGTGGAGTTTCTTCTTCTGCTGATACTTGAACTTGCCGAAATCCATGATCCGGCAGACGGGCGGCTTCTCGTTGGACGCCACCTCGACGAGATCAAGCCCCGCCTCCCGCGCCCGGCCGAGCGCTTCGTCCGTCGGAATGATGCCCAACTGGGCGCCATCGGCGTCGATCACGCGCACCGGCGAGATCCGGATCTGCTCGTTGATGCGATGCTGCTTCTCGATGGCTCTCGACTCCAGGACTCGACTGCAGGACTCGTATACGGGCTATTGGCCGCGGCCGGCAGGACGGACGCGGCCACCCGAGCCCGAACCGACAGCCCGCGGCGCGGGACCGGCGGACGTGCGGGCGGCGGGCCGACGAACCGGTCGTTCGTCGGCGTTTCCCGGGGGAACCACAGACTATCCCAAGGAGCGGGGGGGAGCGTCAACTGGCCTTTGAAAACGAGCCGAAACGCCGATTCCACGTTCCCTTTTCGTCTACCCGCGTCGCTCCGTGCCCAGCCTCGCTTCCGGGACGGCTCAGCGGGGAACCGCCGGCGGCGAGGCCGGCCCGCCGGGCGTCCTCGCCTCCCGGATCGCGGTCGGGACGGCATCGGGTGCCGCCTGCCCCGCCCTCGCGTCACCCGGCATCAACGACCCGACCAGATCCCGGTCGGCGTCGGCGAACCGCTCCCGCATCGACGCCTGCACCATGCAGGTCACGTCAACGCGGCCGCCGTTCGTTCCCACGAGCACGGAATGGATCCATGTGAACGGCAGGCCTGCCGCTGCGCCGGAGGAGACGACCCGCACGATCCGGACGCCATCCGCCCGCTCTTCCTCGGTCGCCTCGTCGATGCCGGTCACCTGTCCCG
>JBILVO010000120.1:0-11931 GCA_044370415.1 Pirellulales bacterium | reverse complement strand
GACGGCCTGGTGGCACACGTCGTAGCAGACGCCGAGGTGCTCCCGCGCCGCCGGTCCGGTGCCGGCCGCGTCGGCCGCCTCCCACAGCCGCCCGAAGAAGTCGACCGCCTCCGCCGTCGTCTCCAGGAGGCAGAAGGGCTCCGGCTCGATCGCCAGCCGGATCGTGCGGCCGGTGTCGTCGCGGATGCGGGCCAGGTGCGTTGCGAGCTCGAGCAGCCGGGCGATGGCGGTGGCGAGGAACCCGGGCCCCCGCTCCGCCTGCTTGAAGCCCAGCGGCAGCGTCGAGATGCTGCCGTCGACACCCTCGGGAAGCAGGTCCGCGAGGAGCCCGGCACAGGCGGCCGTATAGTCGAGCCGGCGCGGGTCGGCCCAGTCGGGTAGGTAAACCTGTTCCTTGACCCGGCTGCCGTGGAAATCGCCGAACGGGAAGGCGTTGAGCGTGTGGCAGGTCAGGCCGCGGGCATCGAGCGCCCGTCGCAGCCCGAACCGCTGCGACGCGTCCCGCTGCACCTCGTCCACCGCCACGGCCGGCAGCCAGAGGCCAACCGCGATGTCGAAGCCCGACCGCTGCCGCACCGGCACGGCGTAATCGTCGAGCACACGCTCGACCTCGGCGGCCGACCGGCAGGGGTGGACGTTCGTGCAATAGCACAGCGGCAGGGACACGGCCGAAGGCCTCCCGAATGCAGTTCCGGCGGACGGACGCCCGTCGAACAGACTACCCCGGCCCACCCGGGCCGGCCACGACGAGCGGCCACTTTTTTCGCGGCCTGCTAGGCTGTCATCTGGAGATCCGCCCCATGGAAAGCTTCCGCCAGCCCACTGTGCAGGCCACCGACGACGCGCCGGCCGAGGACCGCGCCCTGCGGCCGCAGCGGTTCAGCGAGATGGTCGGGCAGCGGGCGGTGTTCGAACGGCTCTCGATCGCCGTCGACGCCTCGCGGAAGCGCGGCGAGACACTCGGGCACATCCTGCTCGACGGCCCGCCCGGCCTCGGCAAGACGACGTTCGCGACCTGCATCCCGCGCGAGCTGGGCACCACGCTGCAGATCGCCAGCGGCGCCGCGCTCGCCGCGCCCAAGGACCTGCTCCCCTATCTGACCAACGCGGCCGAGGGCTCGGTGCTCTTCATCGACGAGATCCATCGGCTGCCCATCGCGGTCGAGGAGTTCCTCTACCCGGCGATGGAGGATTTCCGGATCGACATCACGCTCGGCGACGGCGTCGCCGCCCGCACGATCAACATGCCGCTGCGGCCCTTCACGCTCGTCGGCGCGACGACGCGGGCCGGACTGATCTCCGCCCCGCTCCGCGACCGGTTCGTGATGCGGGAGCACCTCGACTACTACACGCCCGCCGAGCTCGCCGAGATCGTGCGGCGGTCGGCCGTGAAGCTCGGGATGCCGATGGACGACCCCACGGCCGACGAGATCGCCCGCCGCAGCCGTGGCACCCCCCGGCTGGCCAACAACCGCCTCCGCTGGATCCGTGACTTCTCCACGAGCCGGGCCGGGGGGCTTCTCGACGTGGAGATCGCCCGCACGGCCCTGGAGATGCAGGGGATCGACGAGCTCGGCCTCGACGGCTTCGACCGCCGCTACCTCGAGACGATCCAGCGGGTGTTCGCCGGGGGCCCGGTCGGCATCGAGGCGATCGCCCACACGATGAGCTCGGCGGCCGACACCCTCGAGGACGACGTCGAGCCGTTCCTGCTGCGATGTGAGCTGGTCGTCCGCACGCCACGCGGCCGGCGGCTCACGGCCAAGGGGGAGGAGCACCTCGGCGCGCCCCCGCGTATCGGCCCCCAGGCCAGGCTCTTCTGACGCTCCCGTGCCGGACACCCCGGCCGCTTCCCGGGGGCGATTGACCGGGTGCACCGCCCCGGGCTAAAGTACGCGACTCTCCAGAGACAAAAGTAGAGACAAAAGTCCACCAGGTGCCCCATGGCCGTCCCCAAGCGCCGTCAATCGAATCAAAAGACCCGCTCCCGGCGGGCGCACGACTTTCTCACTCCGCGGCAACTGACGTTCTGCGCGACCTGCGGGAAGGCCGTGCCCACCCACCGGATCTGCGGCAACTGCGGCCACTACATGGGGCGGGCGGTCGTCAAGACCGAGGAATGACGGCTCGGTGACGACCTCCGGGGAATGAGCCCTTGGCAGCGGCCTCTGGACACGCGGCGGAATCAGCGGCTGCGGCAGGCCCCGCGACGGTGACAGCACTGGTGTTTCCCGGCCAGGGCGCCCAGACGGTGGGCATGCTCGGCGGCTGGTGCGACGGGCATCGGCGGGCCATGGAGCTGTTCGCCAGGGCGTCCGACATCCTCGGCTACGACCTCGCCGCCATCTGTCGCAGCGGTCCGGCCGAGGCGCTCAATGCCACGGCCGTGAGCCAGCCCGCGATCCTTGTGACGAGCCTGGCGGCGCTGGAGGTGCTCACCGCCCGCGACCCGGCCCTCGTGGCGGCCTGCCCGGTCACCGCCGGGCTCTCGCTCGGCGAATACACGGCGCTTGTGTTCGCGGGGGCCATCGACTTCGAAGACGCCGTCCGCGTGGTCGACGTCCGTGGCCGTGCGATGCAGGAGTGCGCCGGGCAGCGCGGCCCCGACGGCACGGCCGCCGGCGGGATGGTGGCCGTGCTGGGCCTCGATCGCGGCCAGGTTGCGGAACTGTGCGACGAGGCCCGCGGAGGCGACGTGCTGGGGATCGCCAACGTCCTCTGCCCCGGCAACATCGTGGTGTCGGGGGCCGATGCGGCCTGCCGGCGGCTGGAGCAGGCGGCGACGGCGGCGGGCGCCATGAAGTGCGTCCGGCTCGAGGTGGCCGGCGCGTTCCACACGACGCTTATGCAGCAGGCCGTGGAGAAACTGGCGGAGGCGCTCGAACGCACGACGCTCCGGCCGCCGCGGATTCCCGTCGTCAGCAACGTCGACGCGCGGCCGCACGCAGATCCCGCGGAAATCAGGGCCCTGCTGGCCCGACAGGTGTGCGGCGTGGTCGAATGGCAGGCGTCCGTCGAATACCTGCTCTCCACCGGCGTGCGGGGCGTGTGCGAAGTCGGGCCCGGCCGGGTGCTGCGGGGCCTGATGCGGCGGATCGACCGGACCGTCGCCTGCAGCGGAGTGCCCGACTGACCTGCCCCGCCACCACGGCCCGGGCACACCTGGCCGCCGATTCCGATCAGACGCGACCCATCGAAACACCATAACGCAGCGGAGGATTCCATGACGGACGCCAGCAAACAGCCCGCCTCGCCCGCGACCGAGCCGCAGCGGCGGCTCCGCGTCGACCTCGCCGGCCAGACGGCGATTGTCACCGGTGCGTCGCAGGGGCTGGGCCGGGCGATCGCCGAGGGGCTCGCCGCAGCCGGCGCCGCCGTCGCGCTCGTCGCCCGCAACGCCGGCAAGCTGGCCGATGTGGCCGCCGGCATCCAGGCGGCGGGCGGCCGTGCCGAGGTCTTTCCGTGCGACGTCTCGCAGGGGGACGAGGTGGCGAAGGTCGTGGAGGCGGTCGTCGAGAAGCTCGGCCGGCTCGACATCCTCGTCAACAACGCGGGCGTCACCCGCGACACCCTCCTGCCCCGCATGAGCGACGAGGAGTGGGACGACGTGCTCACGACCAATCTGCGGGCCCCCTTCCTCTTCATGCGGGCCGCCAGTCGGCCGATGATGCAGCAGCGCTACGGCAGGATCATCAACGTGTCGAGCGTGTCGGGCCTCATCGGCAACCCCGGCCAGGCGAACTACTCCGCCTCGAAGGCGGGGCTCGTCGGCCTGACGCGGACCGTCTCGAAGGAGCTCGCCGGCCGCAAGGTGACCGTCAACGCCGTCGCGCCGGGATTCATCGCCAGCGACATGACGGCGGCGCTCGGCCCGGCGCTGCTCGACGAGGTGAAGAAACGCGTACCCGCGAAGCGTCTCGGCGAGGCCTGGGAGATCGCCGAGGCGGTGCTCTTCCTCGCCGCCCCCTCGTCGGGCTACATCACCGGCCAGGTGCTCGTCGTCGACGGAGGCCTGATCGGCTGACGCCGCGGCCGGCAGGCCCGGAACACCGCGGCGGCTCCGTCCGACGTGGGGTGACGCGGCCAATTCCGGCAGCGCAGGCCGTATTCCCCGGTATGGACACGCACGGTGGGCAACGGGTATATCTTCCCCGACCCCCGCAAAGGTCGCCCTCGCGGGCCGTGCAGGCGGGGGTGTGTCGCGTCCGGTTGCCAGGAGGATTCATAAGGTGGCTTCAGTCCAAGATCGAGTGATCGACATCGTCGCGTCGCAGCTGGGGGTGGGCAAGGAGCAGATCACCCGGGAAACGTCGTTCATCAACGACCTGGGGGCCGACTCGCTCGACACCGTCGAACTGGTGATGGAACTCGAGGAAGAGTTCGAGATCAACATTCCCGACGATGCGGCCGAGAAGATTCAGACCGTCGGTCAGGCCGTAGAGTTCATCGAGAAGCACCAGTCCTGATCCCCTCCAACGCAAGCCGGTGCGCTGCATGAAGCGACGCGTCGTGGTGACGGGCCTGGGTGTCGTCACATCCCTCGGCAGACCTGTGGACACGTTCTGGGATCGCCTGCTGCGCGGTGACAGCGGCGTTGGGCCGATCACCCTGTTCGACGTGGCCGGCTACCGGGTGCAGTTCGGCGGCGAGGTGCACTGGGACCCGGAGCGCGAGGACATCGCGAGCCTGAAGGAACTGAAGCGGCTCGACCGGTTCACGCAGTTCGCGATCGGCGCCGCGAAGGATGCCGTCACGTCGTCGGGCATCGACTTCCAGAAGGAGGATCCCTTCCGGTGCGGCGTCGTCATCGGCTCCGGGATCGGAGGCCTCTGGGAGTTCGAGGTCCAGGAGGAGCGGCTGCTCAACAAGGGGATCGACAAGGTCTCGCCCTTCACGATCCCGAAGCTCATGGTCAACTCCGCCAGCGGGCATGTGTCGAGCATCTATGGCATCAAGGGGCCGAATTTCGCCGTGGCGACTGCGTGCGCCAGTGCCGCCAACTCGATCGGCAGTGCGCTGCGGGCCATCCAGTACGGTGACGCCGACGTGATGGTCGCGGGCGGCAGCGAGGCGGCCCTGACGCCGATCGGGCTGGCGGGCTTCCAGAACATGCGGGCACTCTCGTTCCGCGGCGACGCCCCGCAGCGGGCGAGCCGGCCGTTCGACGCCGAGCGCGACGGCTTCGTGCTCGCCGAGGGGGCCGGCGTGGTGGTGCTCGAGGAGTTCGAGCGGGCCCGCGCCCGTAACGCCACGATCTACGGCGAGCTGATGGGCTACGGTGCCAGCGGCGACGCGGGCCACATCACACAGCCCGACGAGGAGGGCCGCGGCGCCGCCCGGGCGATGACGATGGCGCTGGCCGACGCCGGCCTCGATCCTGGCCGCGTGGACTACATCAACGCCCACGGCACGAGCACGCCGCTGGGCGACAAGGCCGAGACCGCAGCGGTGAAGCGGGTCTTCGGCGAGCACGCCCGGAAGCTGGCGATCTCGAGCACCAAGAGCCAACTGGGCCACACGCTGGGCGCCAGCGGCGGCATCGAACTCGTCGTGTGCGCCCTGACGCTCTCCCGCGGGGTGATCACGCCGACGATCAACCTCGAGAATCCCGATCCCGATTGCGACCTCGACTACACGCCCAATACGCCCCGCGAGGCCCGGGTGTCGGTGGCCATGTCCAACAGCTTCGGCTTCGGCGGCCACAACGCCAGCCTGGTGCTCGGGCGGCCGTGAGTGCCCTGCCGTCGGTGCGGTGCCGGCCTCCCGGCGCCGAGGCCGTCCGGCCGTGTCTGACCGGAGGAATCGTGGCGATGGTCGCCGTCCGGAGCCGCCGCGTCGTCTGGTGCATCGCCTGTGCGGCGGCACTGGTGCCCGTCGCGGCCAGGTCGCAGATTCCGGCCGACGCGGGCCAGGTCTGGAAGACATACGACATCGCCCCGTTCGTCGCCCAGGCCGGTCCCGGCGGCCAGCGGCACGTCGTCGACTGGGTGCTGCAGGAGACCGGCTCGCCGCAGTGGCACGGCGGCACGGTGGCGTCGCTGTCGGCGGACGAGACGACGCTCCGCTGCTTCCACGTCCCCGACATGCAGGCCCGTGTCGCGCAGGTCGTCGACCGGTTCGTCGGCGACGCGGCCACGCCGCACCGGTTCTCCGTGCGGGTGCTCGGGGCGGGCAGCCCGGCCTGGCGGAACGACGCCCGGCGGATCATGCGGCCCATCACCGCGGCCACGCCGGGCGTGCAGGCCTGGATCGTGACGCGCGAGGAGATGCCCGTGCTGCTGGGCATTCTGCGGTCGCGGGGCGACTGCGAGGAACTGCCCACGGGGCCCGTGCTGGCCGCCAACGGGGTGCCGGCCGTGCTCTCCGGCGGCAGGAAGCGTTCCTATGTCCAGGATGTCGGGCCGAAGCCCGAAGCCGGTCCCGGCTGGCAGCCGCTGACGGCCAGTTGCGACGAGGGGCTCACGATCGACGTCCAGCCCCTCATCATGCCCGACGGCACGGCGGTGGAGGCGGTCATCCGGTGCCGCATCGACCAGGTCGAGCGGATGGCGGCGGTCCCGGTGAGCGGGCCGGCCGCAGGCGGCCAACGGCTGCAGATCGAGGTGCCGCAGGTCTCCGCCGTGCGGGTGGGAGAGCGGTTCCGCTGGCCGGTCAACGCCGTGCTCGTCGTCGGCCTCGGGTTGGTGCCCTGGCCGGTTCCCGGGCAGAATAAGGCCGGTTCACCGGCGATGTTTTCCGACGCCAAGCGGACCGACGTGGTGGTGCTCGTCGAGCCGCGGCTCGCCGACCGGCCCTGATCTCGACCGCAGGCCCGACGCCGGCGGACGAGGTCGACGTGAACGCCCCCAGCACTCACAGGAGCACGAGCAGACGATGACTGTCGCCCAGACTGTCGGCCAGACCGTAGGACAGGGCCGCCGCGTCGTGATCACGGGGATGGGGGTGGTCTGTCCACTCGGCCTGACGCTCGAGGACCTCTGGTCCGCGCTGCTCGAGGGCCGCAGCGGCGTCGGCCCGCTGCAGTCGTTTCCCTGCGAGGGCCTGCCGCTGCGGCATGCGGCCGAGGCCCGCGGCTTCAGTGGCGACATCGACAATTTCGGGCCGCTCGAGGGGGAGCGGAAGAAGGCGATCCGCAAGGGGCTGAAGGTGATGTGCCGCGAGAGCCAGATGGCCGTCGCGGCGGCGCAGCGGGCCCTGCACCACAGCGGCCTGCTCGGCCACGCCGGCGTGCAGCCGGAGCGATTCGGCTGCGTGTTCGGCTCCGACTACATGCTGACGCTGCCAGAGGACTTCACGGCCAGCGTCGCCAAGTGCCGCGGTGAGGATGGCGGCTTCGACTTCCAGCGGTGGGCCTCCGACGGCATGCCGCAGCTCACGCCGCTCTGGCTGCTGAAGTACCTGCCCAACATGCCCGCCAGCCATATCGCCATCTACAACGACCTCCGCGGCCCGAGCAACTCCCTGACGCTTCGCGAGGCGAGCGGGCATCTCGCCGTGGGGGAGGCTGTGGTCACGATCCAACGGGGCGCGGCCGACATCATGGTGGCCGGGGCCACGGGCACCCGGGTGCACCCCATGAAGACCGTGCACGCCCTGCAGTGCGAGCAGGTGGCGCTCGGCGACGGCGACCCGAGCCGGTGGAGCCGACCCTTCGACCGGTCGCGGAAGGGCATGGTGCTCGGCGAGGGTGCGGCGGTGCTCATCCTCGAGGAGCGGGAGCACGCGCTGGCGCGGGCCGCGACCATCCACGGCGAGGTCATCGGGCATGCGGCCAGGAACGCCGGCGTCGCCGGAGGCGTCGGGCTCAAGCAGCGGGCGCTCACGCTGGCGATGCGCAGGGCGCTCGACATGGCCGGGCTAACGCCGGGCGATCTCTCGCACATCCACGCGCACGGGGCGGGCACCACGGTGGGCGACCGCGAGGAGGCCGCTGCCATGCACGAGGTGCTCGGGTCGGCGGCGGAAACGATCCCGACCGTGGCCGCCAAGAGCCACTTCGGCAACCTCGGCGGCGGCAGCGGGCTCGTCGAATGCGTCGCCAGCCTGCTGGCCGCCCGCCACGGCGAGCTCTTTCCGCTGCTCAATTACGAGACCCCCGATCCGGACTGCCGCATCCGCGCCGCCCGTCGGGGGGACCCCGCCGGCACCGTCTTCCTGTCGTCGGCGGTAACTCCGCAGGGGCAAGCGGGATCGGTCCTGATCCGGGGCCTCGCTCCTTGACAGTGTGACGCAGGTGCCGTACCCTCCACGGGTTGCGTCGAGTGTGAGTGGCCTCTGGTATCGCGGACCCGTTTCCGCACGTCCGTCGCCGGACGTGCGGAGCCCATGTCGTCGTATGGCGTCGGCCATGCCGGCAGTTCTGCTGCTGCCAGGGGCCGGCGGTATGTGTTGGTGACGGTCGGTGCGACGGACGTGCAGTCGTCGGCCGCCGTCGACATGGAGTAGCACGGGAAGCAGCGGTGATCGCTGGGGCTGCGGTGGGATACCGTCCCCCGCGGTCGCGCGTTCGAGAAAGCCATGAAGCCAGAAGAAATTCTCCGCATCGTCGACGCCATTCATCGCGACAAGAACATCGACAAAGAGATCGTCTTCCAGGCGATCGAGTCGGCGCTCGTCACCGCGCTGGCCCGCCAGTACGGCGAGACGGCGCAGATCACGATCGCGATCGACCGCGAGAGCGGCCGGCTCTCGGGGGTGCACGACGGCGTCGAGATCGACACGGCGGAGCTGTCTGGACGTATCGGTGCGCAGACCGCCAAGCAGGTGATCATCCAGAAGATCCGCGAGGCCGAGCGGGACGCCATCCATGACGAGTTCGAGGAGCAGATCGGCCACATGATCTCCGGCATGGTGACCCGGGTGGAGGGTGCCACGGCGTCGGTCCAGTTGGGCAGCACCGAGGCGATCCTGCCGCGGAGCGAGCAGATTCCCGGCGAGAGCTATCACGTCAACGAGCGGATACGGGCCACGATCTTCGAGGTGCGGAAGGTCGGCAGCCGCGTGAAGATCATCCTCTCCCGGATTCGTCCGCAACTCGTCCAGCGGCTCTTCGAACAGGAGATTCCGGAGATCGCCGACGGCGTCATCGAGATCCGGGCGATCTCCCGCGAGCCCGGATACCGCAGCAAGGTGGCGGTGATCAGCAGCGACAACCGCATCGACTGCGTGGGTGCATGCGTCGGCGTCCGCGGCAACCGCATCAAGAACATCGTGGAGGAGCTCGGCGGCGAGCGGATCGACATCGTCCGGTGGAGCGACGATCTGCAGGTGCTCGTGCCCAACGCCCTGCAGCCCGCCGAGGTCGACGAGGTCATCCTCTGCCAGATGCTCGGCCGCGGGATCGTGCTCGTGCGCGAGGATCAGCTCTCGCTGGCGATCGGCCGCCGCGGCCAGAACGTGCGGCTCGCCAGCAAGCTGTGCGGCTGGGACATCGAGATCATGACCCGCGAGGAGCTCGACCAGCAGATCGAGCGGGCCGTGGTCGGCTTCTCGTCGATCGAGGGGCTCGACGAGTCGGTCGCGGAGCGGCTCGTGGGCGAGGGCTTCCTGTCGTACGACGACCTGTCGGTGATCGAGCCCGACGACCTCATGGAGATGGGCGGCCTGTCGGCCGAGACGGTGGACGCGATCGTGGCCGAGGCGGAGAAGCGGGCCTCGATGGCCGAGGCGGCGGCGGCCGACGAGCGGCGGAAGCAGCGGGAGAGCGACCGGATCGCCAAGGCGACGGCCGACGCCGACGCGGCGGAGGCCGCAACTCAGGCCGCGGAGAACACTGTGGCGGGGGCGGTGCCGCCGGCGGAGTCGTGACCGCGGCCGCGCCGTCGGGCGCGCGGGGTGGCCGACGGTGTGGCACCGTCGGGAATGCGGGCGGATGTCGGGCGGAGTGGTTAGGATTGGGGCTCGATTCGGGACGGCAGGCTGGTGGCCGGAGCATTCCGGCTTGGAGGGCGCTGCGTGGCGGTTCGCATCTACACACTCTCGAAAGAACTGAAGATCGACAGCAAGGAGCTGGTCGATCTGTGCACCCGCGCCGGCATCCAGGACAAGGGCTCGGCGCTGGCGAGCATGAGCGACGAGGAAGTCGCCAAGCTCAAGGAATACATCGCCAGTCGCTCGAGGCCGCCTGAGCGACCGGCCGCCGGCGCCGCGGCCGCCGTGGCGAAGCCGCCTGTCGGCGGAGAACCGCGGGGGCCGTCGACGCTGCGTCGCGAGGATTACATCGCGCCCGCGGGCGTCGCCGCGAAGCCGAAGCCCGAGCAGCCGGCCGCCCCCCCTGCCAAGCCCGCCGAGCCACGGCCTCGTCCGGCCGTCCTGCGGCCGACCGGTGATGGCAGCAAGCCGGTGCCGCGACCGGCCTTCAAGCTTCCCCCGCTGCCGGCCGCCGGTCGGCCTCCGGTCGCCCGGGCCTCCCAGGAGCCGGCTGCCCAGAAGCCCGACGTCAAGCTGCCGCTCGATGCCATCCGCAGTGCGAAGGCGGGTGGCGCAAAGCCCCTCGCCGAGCACATGCGGAAGCACGAGCAGCGGCAGTCCGAGCCGCCGCGTCCCCGGCCCGGTGGCGGGCTCGGCATCCGCGGTGGCGTCGGTGGCGCCCCGCCTCCGCTCGCGCCGGCCGAGCCGGGTGGGCGGCCGCGGCGATCTCCCCGGGCTCAGCCGGCCAAGGCCGAAGACCTGCTCGGCGGTCGCGAGCTCCGACAACTCAACCGCAAGCGGGTGTCGGAGCCCCGCGGCGACGACGAGGAGAGCCGCCGCCGCCGCTCCCGCGGACGGCCCCGTCGCGGGGCCACCGTGTCGACCGCCGCGCCGCGGAAGACCAATGCGTCGATCCAGGTGCCCTGCACGGTCCGCGCTTTTTCCGAGGCGATCGGGCTGCCCGCCAGCGAGGTGCTCAAGAAGCTGCTCAACTTCGGCATGAGCTCCATGCCGAGCATGGCCTCGTCGCTCGACCGCGACACGGTGGAACTGCTCGCTGCCGAGTTGGGGGTGCAACTCGACGTCAAGACGGCGGAGGATCTCGAGAAGGAGCTGCTGGCGGGCTTTGACGCGGTCGACGAGGATCCGTCGCTGCGGGTGACCCGGGCGCCGGTGGTCACGTTCCTCGGGCACGTCGACCACGGCAAGACCTCGCTGCTCGACCGCATCCTGGGGATCGATGTGGCGTCCCGCGAGAGCGGCGGCATCACGCAGCACATGCGGGCCTACACCGTGCAGCGGAACGACAGGCCCATCACGTTCGTCGACACGCCGGGCCACGAGGCGTTCACCCAGATGCGGGCCCGCGGGGCGAATGTCACCGACTGTGCGGTGATCGTGGTCGCCGCCGACGACGGCGTGATGCCCCAGACTGAGGAGGCGATCAGCCACGCGCGGGCCGCCAGCGTGCCGATCGTGGTGTGCATCAACAAGATCGACCTGCCCGGTGCCGACGTGCAGCGGATTTACCAGCAGCTCGCGGCGAACGAACTGCTCCCGACCGAATGGGGCGGCGAGACGGAAGTGGTGAAGACCAGCGCCGTCACCGGCGAAGGGGTCGACGGCCTGCTCGACACGCTGCTGACGATCGCCGAACTGCACGACTTGCGGGCCAACCCGGAGCGGTTGGCCGCGGGCGTCTGCCTCGACGCCTCGATCCACGAGGGCCGGGGCGTGGTCGCGTGCCTCATGGTGCAAAAAGGCACGCTGAAGGTCGGCGACTCGCTCGTCTGCGGCGAGGCGAGCGGGCACGTCAAGGCGATGCAGGACACGCTCACGCGGCGGAAGATCGCCGAGGCGGGCCCGTCCGTGCCGGTGTTCGTCAGCGGCCTCGACGTGCCGCCGGGTGCGGGCGACCGGTTCCAGGTGGTCGACTCGATCGCCATGGCCCGCGAGGTCGCCGTCAAGCGGAGCGACATCCGCCGCCACAGCAACCTCGTCAGCGAGCCGGTGCACGTCACC
>JBILVO010000246.1:0-3432 GCA_044370415.1 Pirellulales bacterium | reverse complement strand
CCGCCGGATCGAAGTCGGTGGGGATGCCGTCTGAAGCGAGGCGGGCGGCCGCCGTGATTCATGCGCGGCGGGTCAGTCCGAGTGCCGCTGCAACGGGCCGCAGCCGCGTGCGCACGGCGCGTCCCAGCCGCTCACCCAGGGTCGGCTGCAGCCGCACGTGGACGAACGGAATGCCGTGGAGGCAGGCACACCAGGTGCTGAATCCGCTCGTCCAGGCGTAGTTGCTCCACGAGAAGATCTCGCCGGCCCGCGACAGCAGGGCGAAATCGATCAGCGTGTCCCTCACGTCGGCCTCGGTGCCGGAGCATTCGCCGAGGTGCACTGCGCCCGTGTCGATGAACGGCAGGCCGCAGGTGTCCGACAGCTCCTTCTTGAGCGACGTGGCGTTCGAAACGACGGCCAGGCGGCTGCCCCACTTCGGCATGATGTGGTGCTTGACGTAGCGGATCAGGCCACGCCTTTCGTCGGCCCCGACGGTCGCCACCCCATCCGCCACGCGCACGTGCAGGATGGCAAAGTCGCCGTCATGAATCGTACGGGCGAGTGATGCGGCGGCCGAGTCGATCACGTCGTCGAAAGCGAGTTGTTGCAGCACGAGTGCACGGACCTCGTCGGTGAGCAGCCGCATGTCCGGGCTCGCATTGGTCGTGACGGCGACAGACGCCCCGGGATCGAGGCCGTCGAGAAACGACGGCAGCAGCGCCGCGCGATCGTTGAAGAATTCGACCACCTGCTGTGGCGTTGCGTCGGGCGGTCGCTGTTCGCGTAGAAACCGTCCGATCGGATGGTGTGTGAAATCGAGACGGAGAGAAAAGCCTTTTTCAAGCGAGAGGATGGCCAGGGCGATCGAGCCGCGCAGGAAATCGCCGAAACCTGGCGGCTGTCGTACGGTCGTGCACGCCGTCCGGTAGGTGTGATGAACTGTCGTCACGTGTCATTCCCATGTGGGAAGGGAGTGGCGGGGTGAAGGCTAATCCAACCTGGTACCCACGTCCACCAGACTCGACGAGTCTGGCGCTGGTTCTCACGCCGCGGCGACGGATGCACCGCCGCGATCCGTGCGGCGGGCGCCCGCGAGGTGGACTGGATCGCCATCTCGGCGAGCAGGGCGTTCGCCGACCGGCTCGACCTCGCCACGCTGCCGGCGCGGCCCGATCTGTGCCTGCTCGGCGCCGGCATCGGCAAGGCGCGGCTGTTCGGGCAGCTCGAGCCGCTGGGCGTGCCCTGCATCGACGCGGGGTTCTCCTTCGAGGCCTGGGCCGATCCCGACAAGCAGTGGGACCGGCCCTACATGACGCCCGACAGCCTGCTCGACGTGTCGCGGATCCGCTTCCTGTCCGAGGCCGACAAGGCCGACCTGACGGCCAGCCTCGCGGCCCGCGGGCGTTCGGCAGGGTAGTATCGAGGCACCAGCCGTCCCGCCCTGGCGAATCGTCGCAGCTCCAGCAGCCGAATCCGCCGCCGGATTGATGCCGGTGTCGACGGTGGCCGACTCACCGGTAAGCGGTATTCTCTGCCAGCGGGTCGGCGGCGGCCGCAGCCAGAAGTGCGCGAGTCCCGAGCGGAACGTTCCATGCTGTCGCGCCTGAGATGTCTTGTGGGCCGAATTGTCCGGCGTTATTTCAGGCCACGTCCGCCGGGGTCGCGGGTCGAGAAGATTGGCGCGAGCGTCCTCTACTGGAACGCCGAGCACCTGATCTATATCCGCGACTACTACCTCTATAGCGTCGGCCTCTTGAGGCAGGCTCTGGAGCATTCCGATGCCCGTGTCAACCTGATACTCGGTGGCTACGACGTCGGATTCCTGAACACCAGAAAGACCTGCCGCGTGGACATCCAGTACGAACACACGCTGGTCCGGCCTGGCGGCAGGTGTGCCGAGAACGCGCGCGAGGGGCAGGTTCTCGCCACCGACGGCGTTCCCTACCTGGTAAGGATCCCGCGGTTCGAGCACTACCGGTCGATGGACCACGTCATCGAATACAGCCTGCCCAACCTGGAGAACATCCGGCGAGCCGGCGGCTACGAGGCGTATCTCCGGAAGTGCGTCCACATTGCGCCGCTGCTCTATCCAGCCGACAGGAGCGTGCTGGACGGCTCGCGGTCGAAGGACGTCATCACGACGTTCACCAACGAGAGCGAGCCACGGCGAAAGGCATTTCTGGACCGGGTGCGGGCGGCAGGCGTCGCGATTTCGAACGAGACGAACCGGTTCGATCACGATTCGATAGGAGCGCTCTACCGTGACAGCAGGATCCTGGTCAACATACGGCAGACCCAGCACCATCACACATTCGAGGAGCTGCGAGTGCTGCCGGCCCTGCTGTGTGGATGCCTGGTCATCAGTGAGGACGTGCCCCTGAGGGAAGCCGTTCCGTACGGCCAACACGTGATTTGGGCCGATCCGGATTCGATCGTCGACGTCATCCGGGAGGTGCAGGCGAACTATCAGGAGTATCGTGACAGAGTGTTCACGGACGATTTTTTTGCCACGATGCAACGGATGAGCGAGCAGAATGAGCAGGTCGCGAGGGAGATCGTCGCCGGGATCGACGCGTGACGGGACGACGACCATGAAGCGACATACATGAAGCGACATACATGAAGATAGACGCGCAGGGAGACTCAGCGATGCAGCACGGCCAGCCCACTACGTCCGCGCAGTCGCCAGGCATGGACCTGCTGCCCCCGTCGTACCGGATCCTGCCGGCCAGCGTCTCCTTCCGCGTGCCGGGATTCGAGGGGCAGAGCCGTGCCACCGACTTCGTGCTCGCCCCCGAGGCGATCGAGTGTGGAGCGTGGTTCGGCCGGTTCGTCGACCGCGTGTCGCGGGCGGTGGGAAGGTCGTGGCTGCCGGTCTGCCGGATGAGTGACGGCGAGTTCACGCTGCTCTTCGGCCTCCAGCCGCCGAGCCTGCGGTATCCACCGGCCCGGCGGCTGCGGATGCGATTGCGGCAGGCGGTGGGCCTCGTCCGCCGGCGGCTCACGGGCCTGCGGGCCCACACCGCCAAGGGCGTTTCGAGCGGCGCGATGTCTTACGCCGAGATCCGCGGCCTCGCCCCCGTGATGGCGCGGGAATACGCCGCCGTCGCGCGGTCCGGCATCCTGGGCCTGCATCTCTCCTACGGCAAGACGCCGTTCCAGGAGCAGTTCTTCCCGGCGATCTCCCGCTGGCTCGCGGACCAGGCGGTGACGCTCACGCCCGACAACTACGTGCCGTTTTACTTCGTCTACGCGCTGCTGCGCGGCCCCGCCTTCCCGCAGATCGTGTCGGGGCGGCGGGTGCTCGTCGTGCATTCGGCCGACGGCGGCAAGCGGGAGGCGATCGCCGCTGCGATCCGTGCGGCGGGCGCCCGCGAGGTGGACTGGATCGCCATCTCGGCGAGCAGGGCGTTCGCCGACCGGCTCGACCTCGCCACGCTGCCGGCGCGG
>JBILVO010000119.1:0-11990 GCA_044370415.1 Pirellulales bacterium | reverse complement strand
TTCGTCGACGATCCTCTGCATCGAGGACGCCAGCCGCTCGCACCCGGACGTGCCCGCCTTCGGCGCCTATTCCAGCCGTGATGCCATCACCGGATCGAGCCAGGCCGACCCGGTCAAGAAGAACAACTCAAGCGGCTCGCTCGGCGCCCGCCGCGTCTTCGCTTGGGCCGACCCGGATGCCACCACGAACGGCTACTCCGGTCCGAGCAACTCGACCGGCTCGAAGCTGGCCCGGATCAATCAGAATGCCAGCCCGATCGGCGGGCCGGCGGAGTGCAAATGGTCCACGAACAACTGCGGCCCCAACGACGAGCCGTTCGCGTTCCATCCCGGTGGCGTCAACTGCGTGTTTGCTGACGGCAGCATCCGCTTCATTTCCGACTCCATCGATGGCATCGCCGTCAAGTGGCTCGTCGGTGCGAAGGACGCTCAGCCGACGCCGACGGACTTCTGATCCCCTGACTGCAGAAGCACGTCTCCCCGCGGGCTCGGCCGTTTTGGCCGGGCCCGCGGCACTTTTGGGGACAGACTCCCTGGCGTTCCAGCCGCCAGGCCGCGCGGACATGCATGGTTTTTTCGATGTCTTGTTGAGAAATAAGCGATTTTGCTAGGCTCTTGTCGCGGCCTACGAATGCGGCCTACGAATGACGACGTACGAGGGAGGGGACGGGTGATCCGGAGAGCGGGCCGGTGATCCGCTGCCGCAGGCCACGTGGGCCAGGCGAACAGTGACATCGACTTGAACCTGTGCTTTTCGTTATACACCCGCAGCGACAATGAGACGGTCGCAGACGCGCCGTGACGCCTTCCTCCGCGGTCCATGCACACCGCGGATGAACCGCGTTGCATCCCCGTGCATGGGCCGCCCATGGATCACGCCACGAGCACGCATGCCGGAGCCGCTGCCCGCCGCCCCTGGAGTCGGCTGGCGGCGCTGCTCCGGCTCGAGCGATCGGACCTGCTGACGCTTCTGGCATTCGCCCTGGGCGTCGGGCTGCTGTCGATCGTCGTGCCCGCGGCCATCGAGGCGCTCGTCAACACGGTCGCCTTCGGCGTGCTGCTTTGGCCGGTGATCGTGCTGTCGCTGGTCATGCTCGCCTTCCTGACCGTGGCCGCGGTGCTGCGGGCGATGCAGGCATTCGTCGCCGAATGTGTGCAACGACGGCTCTTCTTGCGGACGGCCGACGCCTTTGCCAACCACTTCGCCCGCGCCGAGATGGATGCCTTCGACGGCCGCAACCCCACCGACATCGTCAACCGTTTTTTCGAAGTCGCCTCCGTGCAGAAGGCGGCAGCCACGCTGCTGGTCGACGGCATCGGCATCGTGATGACCACTGCCGTTGGTCTGGTCGTGCTGGCCTTCTACCACCCGTACCTGCTCACGTTCGCCGTGGTGATGGTGATCCTGATCGCCTTCATGCTTCTTGTGCTGGGCATCGGCGGTGTGAATACCAGCATCAACGAAAGCTATGCGAAATTCGACGTCGCTGCCTGGCTCGAGGAGATCGCGAAGTGCCCGCACACGTTTCGGTTCGGCCGCGGCGCCGCCCTGGCACTCGACCGCGCCGACAGTCTCGCCGCGGCCTACGTGGCGGCCCGCAAGCGGCATTTTCGGGTCGTCTGGCGGCAGACGCTCTTCTCGCTCTTGCTCGAGGCCGTCGGCAGCACCGTGCTCTTGGGCCTGGGTGGCTGGCTGGTGATCAACCGTCAGCTGACGCTCGGCCAGCTCGTGGCCGGTGAGCTCATCGTCACGCTCGTACTGACGGCCCTGTCGAAAAGCGGCAAATACATCGAGATCTTCTACGACCTGCAGGCCTCACTCGACAAGCTGGGCGTGCTCGACCAGCTCCCGCTCGAGCCGGTCGGCGGCGAACGATTGCCCCCGAGCTCCATGCCGATGGCGGTCGTCGCGGAAGTGGCGGTTTCCGGCCACGGAGTGAACCGGCTGCAGATCCGCCCCGGGGAACGGGTGGCGATCCACGGCCCCTCGGGCAGTGGCAAGACGTTCCTGATCGAGACGCTGGCGCTGCTGCGCGTCCCGCGGGAGGGACTCCTCGAGTTCGATGGGATCGATGCGCGATCGCTCGACAGGGCCGCCACGCGGCTCCACGTGGCCTACGTCGGCCGGGCGGAGACCTTCGCTGACACGCTGGCGGAAAACGTGCGGGTGGGCCGCGAAGATCTCACCGCCGCCGACATCCGTCGGGCGCTGGAAATGGTCGGGCTGGCCGACCGGGTGGCCCGGCTGCCGCAGGGCGTGGCAACGCCGCTGGCGTCGGACGGCCTGCCGCTCTCCTCGAACGAGGTCTCCCGGCTGTCGATCGCCCGGGCGCTCGCGGGAAAGCCGCGGCTGTTGCTCATCGACGGTCTGCTCGACGGGCTCGACATCCTCGGCTGCCCTGAGCTGATCGAGTCGATCCTCGATCCGGCCGCCCCCTGGACGCTCGTGGTCGTCACGGCCCGGGACGATATCAAGAACCGCTGCGACCGGACGGTGGAGTGGAGATGAGCGGCTCGAAAACGCAACCAACGTCGACCTCGACGCGGCGAAACGCCCTCGCCAACGCAGCCACTCCACGCGCCGTGAGGCTCTTTGCCCGCCTCTTCTTCCTGGCTTTCCTGTCCACCCCGTTTTTTCTGGCGTTGGTGCCCTGGCAGCAGACCGTGCAGGGCCGCGGGATGGTCATCGCGTATTCGCCCGTGGAGCGGATGCAGGTGATCACGGCCCGGGTCGCGGGCCAGATCCGCCGCTGGCACGTCGTCGAGGGAAGCCGCGTCAAGCTGAACGATCCGGTGGTCGATATTGAGGATAACGATCCTGAGCTTGCCGCAAGGCTTGAGGCCCAGCGTGGGTTCCTGGCCGAGCGGCTCGACGCCGCGGGGCTGGAGGTCGCGGAGCTCACCGCCGCCGCCAAGGCCCAAGAGGCGGCCCGGGACGCGGCGGTCAAGGCGGCGGAGGCCAATCGCGATGCGGCACGACGGTCGATCGAAGTGGCGGAACAGGCGGCGGCGAACGCCCGGTTCGCCCAGATCTTCGAACAGAATCGCTTCCAGATGTTCGAGGAGCTGTTCAACAACCCGCAGTTTGGCGGGCTGGAGAGCAGGCTCTCGCGCGACGAGGCGCGGATGCGGTCCGACCGCTCCGTCACCGACACCGACAAGGCGCTCGCCGAGGCCCAGCGTTCCCGGGCGGCGCTGCTCACCCAGGAGTCCCTGCTCGTGCAGGCCGACGCCACCGGGCTTTCCGCCATCGCCGTGGCCCGCAGCAACCTGCGGAAGGCCGAGCAGAACCTCTTCACGATCGAGCGCGAGATCCAGGACATCGACAACCGCATCGAACGTTTCAAGGCGCGGCTCGTGTTCGCCCCCTGCGACGGCGTGGTCTTCCGCATCTCCACCGACGTCGGCCAGGGCGGCCAGTACGTGAAAGAGGGCGACGACCTGTGCATGATCGTGCCCGATACCACCGACCGTGTGGTCGAGCTCTCGCTCGACGGCCTCGATGCGCCCCTGGTGCTCGCCTACGCGGAGCGCACCGGCCGCATGCCGCACGTGCGTCTCCAGTTCGAGGGCTGGCCCGCGGTGCAGTTCTCCGGCTGGCCGGAGCTGGCCATCGGCACCTTCGGCGGCCGCATCCGGCAGATCGATCAGGCGAGCCTGGGCGGCGGGAAGTTCCGCGTGCTCGTGGAGCCGGAGGAGCGGCTGACCGGCGACGTGTGGCCCGACCAGCAGTTCCTGCGGCAGGGCAATCTCGCGATCGGCTGGGTCTTTCTCAACCGGGTGCCACTGGGCTACGAGATCTGGCGGCGGCTCAATGGCTTCCCGCCGGTGCTCGCGCCTGCAACGGCGCCGAAGCCGGGCGAGAAGGACGGCTCGAAGCCGCCCAAAATCAAGGTGGGCTGACGGCTATGTGCCGCCCCCTTCTCATCCTCGTCGCGGTCATCGCCGACCTCACGGCATCAGCCGGATGGCGCACGTCGTCGGTCGCGGCGGGCGAGCCCGCGGCATTCACGCCAGCCGCCGACGCCGTCAGCATCGACGCGTCCCCGCGTGACACGCTGGGGTTGCAGACGATCCTGACGCAATCCTTCCTGCAGCTGACCGATGGGGCTCCGCCAGCGAGTGCCGAGACACCGCGGCCGGCGCCGCCGGCCAGCACATCACCGGTGACCACGCAGCCCAATACCGCGCCGGAGCAGCTCCCCGCACCGGCCGGTGGCAATGCCGGCCAGGCTCCTCTCTCGGCTGGCCTCGCTCCCTCGAAGCCATCGCTTGCGCGCCAGATTCCGGGCCTCGCGCTCGACACCCGGCCGGACCCGCTGACGCTCGCCGACGTGCTGCGGAGCGTGCTCCTGAGCTATCCGCTCCTCCAGGCCATCGAGCGGGAGCGCGGCATCGCCGCGGGCAAGCTGACCACGGCGATGGGCGCTTTCGACACGAAGGTCAACATGGCCGGCCAATCGCTGGCGCCCGGCACCTACGAGAACTACCGCTCCGACTTCGGCGTGTCGCAGCAGTTCATGCAGGGCGGCATCAGCGCGTTCGGCGGCTTCCGCACCGGCTTCGGCGATTTCCCCACCTACAACCTCGGTCAGAAGACGGCCGACGCCGGCGAGTGGCGGGGCGGGCTCAACATCCCGCTGGCCCGCGACCGCGACATCGACCGCGCCCGCGCCACGCGGGCCCAGGCGGCACTCGACGTCTCGCTCGCGGAGCCGATGATCGAGCGCAGCCGCCTCGACTACATGAAATCGGCCGCCCGCACCTACTGGAACTGGCTGGGCAGCGGCGAGCGCTACGCCGCGACGGAGCGGCTGCTCGACCTCGCGACCGAGCGCGACCGGCAGCTCGTGATGAAGGTCGAGCGGGGCATCGTGGCCAACATCGAGCGGGTCGACAACCAGCAGAATATCGCACTGCGCAACGGCCTGATCGTGCAGGCCGACCGCGCGATGCAGCAGGCGTCGATCGAGCTGTCGCTCTACCACCGGAACGAGGGCGGGCAGCCGCTGCTCGCGACCCGCCCCCGGATGCGGCCACTGCCCACACCCGTGGAGCCGACCATCGCGGTCTACGAGGAGTCGCTGTCCCGGGCGTTCGCGGCCCGCCCGGAATTCGCACGGCTCTCCCTGCAGCGGGAGAAGCTGCTCGTGGAGCGCAAGCTCGCCTACAACCAGACGCTGCCCGGCGTCGACGGCCAGATCACCGGCAATCAAGACGCCGGGTTCGGCAAGAGCCCGCTCTCGGGACCCAACGGGCTCGACCGGCAGGTGCTCATGGCGGGGCTCGTCTTCCAGATGCCGATCCAACGCCGCGACGCCTTCGGCAAGATGCAGACGCTCGACGCGCAGGTCTCGCAGATCAACCGCCAGCTCAGCTACGCCGAGGACAACGTGCGAGCGGAGGTGCAGGATGCCTTCTCGCTCCTGGAGCGGGCCTTCGAGTTCCACGAGCAGGCCAAGCACCGCCTGGAACTGGCCCGGCTCGTGGCGCTGGCCGAGCGGGAGCAGCTGCGGCTGGGCCGCAGCGACGTGCTGCGGGTCACGCTCCGCGAGCAGGCGAAGTTCGAGGCCGACGTCGCCGAGATCGCGGCACGACAGGAATTCTGGCGGGCCGAGAGCGACCTGCGGGCGGCCGACACGTCGCTGGGACTCGTGGTCCCCGCGTCGGAAGCCGGCACGGCAGAGCTGCTGCCGGACGAGGCCCGCGCCGAGCCCCGCTGATCAGCCGGCGTCGCCCGAGCCGATCTCGTGTGGCTCGAGCGCCGCGACGAACGGCAGGTGCCGCCAACTGCCGTCGTAATCGAGTCCGTAGCCGACGACGAACAGGTCGGGGATCTCGAAGCCGACGAAATCGGGCTCGATCGGCACCTCAGCCCGGCCCTGCTTCCGCAGGAGCACCAGCGACCGCACGCTCGCCGCCCCCCTGCCCCGCAGGTCGGCGAGGATCGCCTCGAGCGTCCGCCCGCTGTCGAAGATGTCGTCGACGAGCAGCACGTGCTGTCCGTCCAGGTCGGGGAGCAGGTCGAGACGCAGGTCGAGACGGCCCGGGCGGGTCGCGGATCCCCGGTAGCTGCTGGCCCAGACCATCGACAGGCGGACCGGCCCGTCGAGCCTGCGGATCAGGTCCGACACCACCACGACGCTGCCCGTGAGCACGCCCACGACCGTGAGCGGGCGGTCCGCGTAGGCCTGCCGCACGTCACGGGCCAGCCGGTCGATGCCGGCGGCGAGGTCGGCGGCGGAAAGAAGGGTGCGCATGGCGGGGGGATGACCGCGGGATGTCCAGACGTGCCGCTATTGTAGAGTGTGTGCCAGTGCACCGGAGGGTCCGGTGATTCGCCTCGGCCACGCGTATGGCCCCCCTCCCTCTCGACCGCATGAGCCCGTCCGCCCCGCCGCCGTCACGGCCCCACTGGTCGACGATCAGCCTCGCCGGCCACGCCTGCGAACTGTACGAGCCGCCGCGGCCCCTGCCCGGCCGCGGCCTCGTCTACCTCCACGGCGTGAAGGAGCGGACGCTGCTCGAATCGACCGGGCTGCGCGACGCGATCGAGGCGGCGGGCCTGCCCGCGATCGCCCCGCGGACTGGCCGTTCCTGGTGGCTCGACCGGATCATGCCCTGCTTCGATCCTGCCATCTCGCCGGAGCGATTCGTCGTCGACCACGTGACGGCCGAGCTGGGCAGGCGGTTCGGCGTCGGGCCGCCGGGCATCGGCCTCGTCGGCACGAGCATGGGCGGCCAGGGCGTGCTGCGGATCGCCTACCGCCATCCTGCGATCTTCCCGGTCGCGGCGGCCATCGCCCCGGCGATCGACTTCCACCTGGCGATGCGGCACGCCGGCGATCGGGACGACGGCGAGTACTACGACACGCTCTGGGAGGCCTTCGGCGACGTCGAGCTCGCGCGGCAGGACACCGCGATCCTCCACGTGCATCCGCTCAACTGGCCCCGGCACCAGTGCTTCGCCAGCGACCCCAGCGACGTGCACTGGCACGACGGCGCGGTGCGGCTGCAGGGCAAGCTGCGGGCCCTCGGCATCCCGCACACCGCCATGCTCGAGTCCCGCGGCCCCTTCACCCAGGGACGCAACGGCCACAGCGCCGAATACTACGACCGGGTCGCTCCCGACATCGTCCGGTTCGTCCTCGAGGCGCTCGACCACGAATCCCGTCGGCTGGCATGACGGGCGGGCATGACGGGCGGGACTGTCGTCAGGTGCCCGGAGTGGGGCGGCCGACCGGCTTGGCGGGCGCGGCGCCCGGTGAGAATCCAGGCGCCCGCAGGCCCGCGGCATTGCCGCCGAGCTGATCGAGATCGAGGAACCGGGCGTCGTCCACGTCGACGCGATTGAGCGCCCGCCAGTAGAGGATCTTGCCCGCAGACGCGCTCGAGGTCGCCGCGCCGACCTTCGCCTGCCGGTAGAGCTGCGCGTCGCTGCGGCCGTCTCCCTCGAAGACGAGCAGGTCCTTGGCCTCGCTCCAGGTGAGCCGCGCGCTGCGGGCGGTGAAGGCGTCCCCCTCCACGAGCACGTTGCCGCCGGCCGCCAGTTCGATGGTGCTCCGCCGCTGCCCCGGTGCCGGCGGCGCCTGCCCCACGCCAAGCGCGTCGCTGGAGATCGTGACAGCCCGTGGCGGCAGGCCGCCCGCCGCATGCGGGTCGAGCGTCTCGCCCCAGCGCGTCACCGGGCCCCAGATCGCCTGCACCCGCTGGTGGAACTCCATCACGCGGCGATTGATGTTGCCCCGCATGCCCCGCTGGAAGTCGACGCCGAGATACGTCAGCTCGTCGGGCCGCGGCGGCGCCGCGGGTGCGGCGGCGGCGGCCGGCCCGGGGGCCGCAGGCATAGCCATGCCCGGCGCCTGACCGAACCGCGTGCTCGTCAGCCGTCCCGGGCCGGTGCCCGTGACGTCGCCGGTGGTGCGATCGATGACGAGGTCCCGCACGAAGAGCTGCTCGGCCGACCGGGTGCCGTCCTGCGCCGCCGACTGGCTGTCGATCCGCACGCCGCTGCCGCAGGCGATCCTGGCGATGTCGGGGCGGGCCGCCGGGGGCGGCTGGCCCATGGCGAAGTCGATCGGGCGGTTGAAGACTACGTCGAGCGAGCCCGCCCGCACGGTCGTGCCGCCGCTGGCGGTGACCACGCGGTCGACGAAGCGGGCGGTGAGGCCGTCGAAGTCCATGCGTCCCTGCCAGTTCACGTCGAGCGAGCCGGGCGTCGCTGCGGCGGCCGGCGCGACGGGCGCCGCCGCACCGGTGACGCCGAACGACTCGAAGCCGCCCATGCCGGCGGCCACGGGCACCTGCAGCCGGCCGGCGCCGTCCACGGTGAGCCGGTTGCGGCCGCGGTCGAAGTCGATGAGCGGCCCCTGCAGGTCGAGGCCGCGGCCGCGCACGTGCGCCGGCCGGCCCGACACGATCGCCCGTGCGTCGAACCGCGTGGGCCGCGCGAGCTGCATCTGGTCGCCGTGGATCTCGAGTCCGTCGTCGCTGCGCGGGCCGCCGCCGGCGGCCTGCGGGGCGGCCGGCGGCTGGCCGCGGACCTCCTCCGCCACCTGCACCTGTCCCTCGAGCGACATCTCCTGCAGCTCGCCCCCCTTGCCCGCCATCACGATCAGGCCGCGGACGAGCGCGGCGGTCGCCACCAGGCGTCCCGCTGTGGGGCCGGCCTGCCGACGCGGCTGCTGCGGCCCGGGAGCCACCGGTCCGGTCGCCGGCCGACCCGCCGGCCCGGCGGCCGTCGCCGGATCCTGATCGCGAAACCAGATCTCCATGCGATCGGTTCTGGCGGCGAGCTGCTCAGCCTCCACCTCCACCATGCCGCGGGCGAGCAGCCGGGACGGCCGCACGCCGGAGAGATCAGGCCCCGCGCCGGCGGCCTTCGGCGCCGCGTCCGCACCGGCGGGCGGACGCTTCACGAGATCCATCCAGAGGTGCATCTCCGAGCCGCTCAGCCGGCCCTGCGACTCGACCGCGACCTCGGCGTCGCCGGCGATCGAGGCGACGTGCCCCTCGCCGTCGGGCCGCATCCGCAGCCACTTCTGCCAACGGGCCTCGACGGGGGGCGATCCAGGCGACCGCGTCCGCAGCCAGCCCGGCCCGACGGCCATCAGCGCGCCGAGCGCCGACGACGGGCCCGGCGTGTAGTCGATCGACCGCGCCTCCATCTCCGTGCCGCGTGCCGAGAGCGACACCGGCTCGTCACCGTCGAGCAGGATCCGCCGCGTCGCGATCTCGTAGCCGAGCCGGGCGGCGCGGGCCTCGAGCCCGGCGCCGCTGCTGCGGGCCACCACCGGCATTCCCTTCGCCTGCACCTCCACCGGCCGCAGGCCCGACCGGCCGGCGGTGCCGTCCGCCCGGGCGTCGTGCCGCGCGAGCATGATCGCCAGCAGGTCGCAGGTGAGCTGGTCGGTCGACCCCGAGGCCGAGGTCCGTTCCACGTCCACCCGATCCTCGAAGGTGATGACGTTGGCCGACACGTTGAGGCACAGGCTGCCGTGGCAGCTCACGAGCACCGGCGCCGCGTCGGCTGGATCGGGCTTTTCTTCCGTCCCGCCGCGGGCCTCTTGGCCGGGCAGCAGTCCGCCCGCCATCCCCTCCAGCCGTATCCGCACCTCGCGGTCGAGCCGGATCGAGTCGACGCCGCCGATCGCGGGCCCCTGCTCCGCCCCGCCCGGCCGCGGCAGAAGACGGGCCACCAGACCGCGGCCGCTGCCCGTGGAGCGGCCGTAGCGAAACTGCACCGCCTCGGCGGACCGGACCTCGAAGTCCTCGAGCTCCACGTCGCGTGTGACGATCTCGATGTCGTCCTCGGCCTGCGGCGCGGTCGCCGTGCCGCGGATCGTGACCTGCCCGCGCAGGCTGCCGCCGATGAGCCGCGAGAGCCGTCCCTGCCGCAGATCGAGCGGCTCATCGAACTCGAGCACCGCACCCTGCGGCACCCGCAGCACGATCGTCCTGCCGGCGCCCTGCTCGGTGGCCACCCGGTTGCGGTCGGGCAGCACGACGAGCGTGCATGGCACGAGGTTGACGCGTCCGTCTGGCAGCGTCTGGTACTGCTTGAAGAGCAGCCGCATCTGGCGGCTCTCCAGCATGATCGGATCCTCGCGCTCCCACGAGCCCGCCGGGAAGATGTCGCCCAGCGCGGCGAGGCGGCGATCGGCACGCGCGCGGATCGCGGCGGCCTCCTCCGGAGACACCTCGATCGCGGCACCGGGGTCGTGCAGCCGCGGCTCCACCAGGGGAACCACGACGAGACGGTGGAAGCCGGCCGCCGCGAGGACGACCAGAAACACCCGCAGCGTGCGTCCGAGGCGATGTTCCATGAAGGGGCCCGTTCGAGGTCGGCCTCACGCCCGTGCCGCATGGGGACCGGCGGCGCGGTCGGCGTAGCCGTCGACGATCGCCTGCCAGCCACCGCGGGCCCGCAGCAGTCGCTCGACCACCTCGCGGACCGCGCCGCGGCCCCCGGGCAGTGTCGTCACGAGCGTGGCCGCCGACGCCAGCTCCGGGCAGGCGTCGGCCACCGCCACGCCCACGCCGCACCGGGCGACGACGGGCAGATCGGGAAGGTCGTCGCCGACGAACGCCGTCTGCTCCCACGAGAGACCGCACTCCCGGATGAGCTCCTCGGCGACGGCGAGCTTGTCGGCGACCCCCTGCCGCACGAACTCGATGCCGAGCTCCGCAGCCCGTCGCTCGACGATCCGGCTCGAGCGGCCGGTGACGATGCCGGTGCGGCCGCCGGCCCGCTGCCAGCCGCGGATGCCGAGGCCGTCGCGGATGTGAAACGTCTTCTGCTCCACGCCGTCCTCGCTCCAGGTGACACCGCCATCGGTGAGCACGCCGTCGCAATCGAGCAGCAGGAGCTGCACGGCGGCGAGGCGGCGGTCGAGCGCGGTGTGGGACGTCATGATCGGACTCCGGGCTGCGTGCGGGAAGTCGGTCAGGCGGCCGCCGAGCCGGCCGCCGAGCCGGTCGGAGCGGCGGTCGCCGGCGGCGTGAGCCCGACGACGTCGACGATGTCGAGCAGGCCGACGGGCCGCCCGGCCGCGTCGACCACCGGCAGCTCGCTGAGCCGCCGCGTCTCGAGGACCGCCAGCGCGTCGCGCAGCCGCGTGCCCGTGACCACCGTCGTCGGCCGGCTCGTCATCACCGCCGCGATCGGGCCGTCGAGGGCGGCATCGGCCCGCCGCTCGAAGAGCCGCGCCAGGTCGCTGTCGGTGAAGATGCCCGCCAGGCCGCCGGCGGCGTCGACGATCATCACGGCGCCCGTCCTGCGGGCGGGCAGCGGCCGGCTGAACACCTCCCGCACGGTCGCGTCCGGCGACGCGGTGCGGCACTGTGCGAGTGGCCGCATCGCCTCGTCGACCCGCATCAGCTGCCGGCCCAGGCTGCCGCCTGGATGCCGCGCGGCGAAGTCCTCGTGCGTGAAGCGACGCAGCGTGCTGATCACCAGCGCCAGGGCGTCGCCCAGCGCCAGCATGACCGCCGTGCTCGTGCTGGGCGCGAGCCCCAGCGTGCAGGCCTCCCGGGCGGTGCCGGTGGCGACGACGATCCGCGCCGCGCGTCCCAGGGTGCTCTCGGCCCGTCCGGTGAGGGCGACGATCGGCACCGCCGCCGCAGCCAGGTGGGGCAGGAGCCGCGTGATCTCCTCGGTTTCCCCCGACTGCGACAGGGCGAGCACCGTGTCGTCGCGCCGCAGCACACCGAGATCGCCGTGCATCGCCTCCGCGGGATGGAGAAAATGGCTCGGCGTGCCGGTGGAGGCGAGTGTCGCCGAGATCTTCTGGGCGACCAGCCCCGCCTTGCCGATGCCGGTGACCACCACCTTGCCCGGGCAGTCGGCGACGAGCCGCACGGCCCGCCCGAAGGATTCGTCGAGCAGGTCGGCCGCCCGCACGATGGCGTCCCCCTCGGTCCGCACGATGGCGCGGCCGCGGTCGAGAAGCTCGTCGTCGGACGGGTCGGGGGGGGGCGGGCGGCCGGCG
>JBILVO010000245.1:0-3447 GCA_044370415.1 Pirellulales bacterium | reverse complement strand
TGCTGTTACCGGCAGTGCAAAGCGCGCGTGAAGCCGGGCGCCGCAACACGTGCATGAACAACTTGAGCCAACTCGCCAAGGCGGTAACGGCCTACGACGGTTCGAAGGGCATGATCCCTGGTTGGCGGAACGCCCACCCGAATTCCACAGTCGCTGCCTTCGCAAACTCAAAAAACGGGACCTATCAATACGCCTCGATCTCATGGCCCGTCGCGCTTCTTCCGAATTTGGAACGACGCGATGTGTATAAGCTTTGGGAAGCAACGCCTAACGTGAGCGACACGAACACCGCCGGGCAGATTGCATCTACTCCGCCTGCAATCGAAATCTTCGCCTGCCCTTCGTCGCCACCTGACAATCCAAATGCTCCCATGATCGCGTACGCCGCAAACATGGGTATTGGGGTTTGGAACAGGTCACAATCGAAACTCGACAGCGTGATGATGGACACGTACGGTCGAGTCACCACGCCTGCTGCTGCCAACGACTACGCTGGGGTTCGGATGAATCTGGATGTCATTAGCTCTGGCGATGGCACATCGATGACGGCTTTGTTTTCAGAAAAGAATGGGCCCATCTACACGCCACAGGCGGCGTATGACGTCGCGCCATCAGCTGCTACCGTAGGATATTCGTTCACGCCCACAAGTTGGTCATTGCAGGCGACCGGTCCGATACCCTGCTTTGGACTCCCGCAGGATCCCGCAAGCGGCACCCAAACCCCGGCAACAGGCGTCATGATCAATAGCACGAGCGCGGCAAATAATGGTGCCTACGGCCGACCCTCATCGAATCATCCGGGCGGGGTGTTGATGGCCTTTTGTGACGGCCATGTGGTGTTCGTGAAAGACTCGATTTCGTCGACGACCTATTGCCACATCCTGACACCCAACACAACCGCGAACACGAACACCAACGCCGCGAGTCCGCCTGTCAACATCACGTATAACGCGATGGGCCAGTCGACTACGGTCTTCAACCCTGCTACCCCTGTCTCTGAAAGCGACTTTAACTGAGTTGCTCGTAGCTGTATCGGTTCTAACGTGATCTACTGCACCGGTTGGTGGGAGCAGCGGATGTTCGGCCGCAAGCCGATGGAGCCGCTGCAGATCGAGTTTGGACGCTCCGGTCTCGCGGGCTCCGGGGCTGATGTTGTCGGTCGATTTACGCTCGACGGCGAGATTGCACCCGGCGGCGGCGTCTGCATCCGCAAGACGTATCTCGGCAAGCACGTCGTACGCTACGAGGGCCAGTACGACGGCGAGGGCCGTATGTGGGGCCAGTGGACCTGCGGGCCGGACTCCGGCCGCTGGATGATTTCCGTCGGCCGTGAGTCGGGCTCGACCGACCTGCCCCCAGACATCGCCGACATCCGCCCCTCCGGCCGGTAGCGGCTACCGCCCAGCGTCCGCCCCTACAGCCCCACCTTCTTCCACGCGTCGCGGACGATTCGTTTTGCGTCTTTGCCAAACCGCGACGCATCTCCCGCGATCTGCACCGTGATCGCCGCCATGTCGGCAAACACGCTCGTCCGCGATAGCTGCAGCATCGCCTCGAACCAGATCCGCCCCGCCACGTCCCACGCACTCCCGCCAAGTGCCACGGCCGCGAGTGCAAAAGCCCGATTCGGGATCCCAGAGTTGAGGTGCACGCCGCCATTGTCGGCCGCGCCCGTGTAAAGCCGCTTCATGTGATCCGGCTGCGGATCGCTCCCGAGGTCCGGGTCGTTCGCATAGGCCGTGCCCGGATGCAGCATGTCGCGGATCCCCCGCCGCGTCTTCGCCGGCACGAGCACCTCCGTGCCGATCAGCCAGTCGGCCTTCTCCGCGGATTCGCCCCGCCGCCACTGCCGCACCAGGATCCCGAAGACGTCCGAGAAGTGCTCGTTGAGCGCCCCCGACTGCCCCCGGTAGACGAGGTTGCTCGTGAACGACTGCACGCCATGCGTGAGCTCGTGGGCCACCACGTCGAGCGACCGCGTGAACCGCTGGAAGACGCGACCGTCGCCATCCCCATACGCCATCTGCCCGCCATCCCAGAAGGCGTTTTCCATCGGCTGGTAGGTGCCCGAACCGTCCGGCTCCCCCACGTGCACGCTCGATACGAGCGTCATGCCGGCGTCGTCGAGCGAGTTGCGGCCAAAAAGCTCCCGGTAAAAGTCGTAGGTGTCGCCCGAGAAGTCGTAGGCCTCGTTCACCGCCACGTCGGCTGATTTCTTGTCGCCCTCGCTCCGCACGAGCTTCCCGGGCAGCTGGTCGCGCTTCTTCGCGTCGTACACGAGCCGGTGCTTCGTGGCTGCGGGTGACGGCACGGCCATCATGCCAGGCATGTTCTGGGCGAACGCCCGCACCGCCCGCACCGCCGCCGCGCCCGACAGCCCCGCGATCGCCCGCTCCCGCACCGCCGGATCGGGCGAATGACACAGCCGATCGAGCATGTACGGCGGCACGATGCACTGGATCGATCGACGGCTCATCTCGCTCCCCCCTCGCGGATCGACTCAGGGCCCCGCGCACCCCCCTCGCCCCGGCTCGCTCTCCCAAGCCACGCCGAACCGGTTCAAGACATGGAAAATAGGCAAGAAAACCCGCCGCTGACACACCTGATTGGGCGGATTTGCCCTCCCCTGACGATTGGAGAGCCACCCTCCTAGTGGTGCCCCCACAGGAGTGGAAGGGTAGTCACACAGCGGAGGCTCTGCAACCGATGCGATCCCGCCGTCTCACGATCCCCACACGGGCCGCCATCGTCGCCGCGGCCGGCCTGCTCCTCCCGGCCGCCTCCGCCACCGCAGGCGACTTCAGCGCCATCATCCACGGCCTCACAGCCCCCGTCCGGGCCCTGCATCGCGAAAAGCCGGCCAGCTGCCCCGACGACCAGGTCGAACGGCTCGCCGCCGAGATCGACTGGCTCGAGCACCACATCGACGCCTACGGCTCGATCGTCGCCAAGCATCCTGACATCTGGGGCCAAAGCCGCCTCACCCGCCATCGCGCCGAATACGAGGAGCAGCTGCGGGCTCAGCTCGGCGGCTTCCAGGAGATCAACAACGCCAGCCTCCGCCGCAGCGACCAGGCGTTTGTCGGGCTGGCACTCAGCCTCGGCGAATCGGCCGAGTCGAGCGGCACATCCAAACCCGCCCAGGCCTCGGCCAGCGTCACGAACATGATCTCGAACCCTGCCAGCGACACCTCCGGCGTGATCACCCGCACGCCCCCATTTGCCGCGACCGAAAAGCCGTTTGCCACGTTCGGCCTCGACAACGCCAACGCCATCGGCCTCGAGCCCACGATCCACTTGGACCACCTCTCCCGCTATCTCACCCACCTGCAGGAGCTGCGCCGCATCAACGAGGGGGACGACATCGCCGATTCACCGGGCTACGCGCTCAACCTCGTGCGGATTCCTGTCTCGATCCTACCCGGCAAGAACACCGCCGCCGGCCAC
>JBILVO010000031.1:0-34543 GCA_044370415.1 Pirellulales bacterium | reverse complement strand
GGCGTCGAGCGCCTCGTCGAGCGAGCCGGGCGCCTTCGGCACGTTCGCCAGTTCCTCCGGCGGCATGTCGTAGATGTCGCGGTCGAGCGGCTCCCCCGGATGGATCTTGTTCTGGATGCCGTCGATCGCCGCCAGCAGCACCGCCGAGAAGGCGAGGTAGGGGTTGCAGGTCGGGTCGGGGCAGCGGAACTCGATCCGCTTCGTCTTCGGGCTCGCGGAATACATCGGGATCCGGCAGCTCGCCGAGCGGTTGCGTTGGGAATAGGCCAGGTTCACCGGCGCCTCGTAGCCGGGCACGAGCCGCTTGTAGCTGTTGGTGGTGGGGTTGGTCAGGGCGAGCAGCGCGGGAGCGTGCCGCAGGATGCCCCCCATCGCGTGCAGTGCCATCTCCGAGAGGCCGGCGTAGCCCGATCCGGCGAAGAGCGGATGGCCGTCCTTCCAGAGCGAGATGTGGGTGTGCATGCCGGAGCCGTTGTCGCCGTAGAGGGGCTTGGGCATGAAGGTCACGGTCTTGCCGGCCCGGCGCGCGACGTTCCTGACGATGTACTTGTAGAGGCACATCTGGTCGGCCATCCGCACCAGCTCCTGGAACCGCATGTCGATCTCGCACTGGCCGGCCGTCGCCACCTCATGGTGCTGCGCCTCGACGTCGATGCCGCACTGGATCATGGTCTGCATCATCTCGTTGCGCAGGTCCATGAGCTGGTCCGACGGCGGGCAGGGGAAGTAGCCCTCCTTGTGCCGCAGTTTGTAGCCGAGGTTCGGCCCCTCCGCGCGGCCGCGGGTCCACTCGGCCTCGGCCGAATCGACGTGGAAGTAGCCCTCGTGGGCGTTTTGATCGAACCGCACGTCGTCGAACACGAAGAACTCGGCCTCGGGGCCGATGAAGCAGGTGTCGGCGATGCCGGTGCTCTTGAGGTAGTTCACCGCCTTTCGGGCGACGTTCCGCGGGTCGCGGGAATAGTCCTCGCGGGTGAGCGGGTCCTGCACGTTACAGACCATCACGAGCGTGGGGATCTGCGCGAAGGGGTCGACGAAAGCCGAGTCAGGCACCGGCACGAGCAGCATGTCGCTCTCGTTGATCGCCTGCCAGCCGCGGATGCTCGAGCCGTCGAACCCGAGACCGTCGTCGAACGTGTCCTCCTCCAGCTTGCCGACGGGAATCGTGAAGTGCTGCCAGGCGCCGAGGAAATCGGCGAACCGCAGGTCGACCGCCTTCACTTCCTTCTCGCGGCACATCGCGAGCACTTCACGGGGCTTCATGGGGAGCGTCTCCTGTCGGCATGTGAACGCGGGGCGGCCCGGCCGGGCGGCCGCCCGGCGGAGGCATCCATCATACGCTCGCGGAAAAAAGGGGCTGGACGGCAACCGCATCCGAGCCCGATCACCCGGAGGTGTGCGTGGGCCGGGGTTGCCCATGCCCCATCGCCGGACGTTCGCTTCGGCCCTCCAAGGCCTACGCTCACTCGGAGATGACTGCGCTTCGCCATCCTGGCTACGCTGGTCATCTACGCCGGCTCACCGGGCATGGACAACCCCTCCCGAATTCATCGATCGGGATGCGGCGGCACACGAGCGTCGCGTGCGAGCCTCATCAGCGGCCGGAAAATCCCTGCTCGCCGAGCCAGCGGCGGCACTCGACGGTCCAGGGATGCAGCCGCTCCGGCGTGAAGCCGTCGTAGGGCTTGAAGCCGAGCCCGATGCCGTGCGCGCCCTTCTCGTAGACGTGCAGTTCGAACGGCCTGCCGTGCCGTCGCAGGGAAGCCGCGAGGTCGAGCACGCCCTCGAGCTTCACCGCCTTGTCCTCGACCGTATGCCAGACGAAGACGGGTGACGTCTTGTCGTTCACGGCCAGTTCGCCGGAAAGCTCGCGCACGAGCTCCTCGGGAGGATTCTCCCCGAGCAGGTTGCGGCGCGAGCCGCCGTGGGTGTTCGCATCGAGCATGCTGACGACGGGATAGCAGAGGATGCCGAGGGCGGGCCGCGAGGGCTGCCGGTCCACGGGATCGGCGGCCGCCGCATCGCCGTCATCGCCGTGCGTGAGCAGCGTGACCGCAAGGTGGCCGCCGGCGGAGCTGCCCATCACGCCCACCCGCGCCGGGTCGATGCCCAGCCGCGCGTGGTCCGCCCGCACCAGCCGCATGGCACGCGACACGTCGCCGAGCATGACGGGATGCCGGTAGCCCTTGCTGCCGAGCCGGTAGCGAAGGACGAAGGCGGCGATACCCTGCGAGTTGAGCCACTTGGCGTAGTCGCTGCCCTCGTGGTCGGCCAGGCCGCCGTAGCCACCGCCCGGGCAGACGACGATCGCCGCCGTCGGCGCCTTCGCGCCGGCCACGGGCCACCAGAAGACCACCGGCACGTCCTGGTCAGCCGTGCCGAGCGCCCCCGGAGCGTCGGCCTTCCAGAGCCTGATCGTCTCGGCAGCCGCGGCCGGGTCGGCGGCGCAGGCGTCTATCGTCACCAGTGACGCAACGCACAGCAGGATGAGTTCCGCCACCCGACGTGCGTGCCGGCGACCGATGACGAGGCGACAAGGCGAATCGACGGTACACATGGCCGGCTCCTTGCGAAATCTGCACCAGGCGGCACTCCAACACGCCGGCATGATGTCAGCAACCGGCCGCGGCTTCAATCGAGCCGCACCGCCCAGCCCCCGGCGACCGCCTCCAGCCGGAGCCGGCCGCGCACGGTCGCCCCCGCGACCGCGACGACGCACGACGTGACCGACGCGACCTCCGCGGCGTCGCCCGAGACCAGCTCATACGTGCCGGCGTCGACACGCGTGGCGAGCCCGCGGCCCCCCGACACCTCTCCCGCGACGTGATCCAGCCACGCCAGCCGATGCGGTGGAAGCTCCAGCGCCGCCACCGGCGGGCCGCCCGGCTGCGGCACGTCCAGCAGCCGCCAGGTGCGGCAGGCCGCCCCAGCCTCGAGCAAGAAATCGAAATGCCGGCCCGCGGGATCGTCGGGGGCACCGGTGTGCTCGAGCAGGGCGAACCGCGGCATGTCGACCCGCTCCCGTTGCTGCAATCGCCGCGACGCGGTCAGTAGTCCTCGCCGCCGGTCGACGCGGCACCGGCCACGGCCAGCGGCTTCGGCTTGTGGCGGACCGCGCGGCGGGCGTTCTCGTCCCGCAGCCGCTCCACCGCCGCCTCCAGGGTCATCGCGCCCAAGTCGCCGTCGATCCGGTCGCGGAGGCTCACCGTGCCGGCCGCCTCGTCCCGCGGCCCGCAGACGATCATCACCGGAATCATGTCGAGCTGCGCCGTCCGCACCTTCGCGCCGAGCTTCTCGGCGGCCAGGTCGATGCCCACCCGAAGGCCCGCCGCCTCCAGCCGCGACTGCACCTGCTTCGCGTAGGCCTCGCTCTTCTCGCTCACCGGCAGCACGCGGACCTGCTCCGGAGCCAGCCAGAGCGGAAACGCGCCGGCGAAGTGCTCGATGAGGACGCCCACGAACCGCTCCATGCTGCCCAGCGGCGCCCGGTGGATCATCACTGGCTGGTGCCGGGCGTTGTCGGCGCCGATGTACTCGAGGTTGAACCGTTCGGCACTCGGCAGGTTGTAGTCGAGCTGCACGGTGCCCAGCTGCCACTCGCGGCCGAGCGAATCGTGCACGACGAAGTCGATCTTCGGGCCGTAGAAGGCGGCCTCGCCCGGCTCCGGCTCGCAGCCCGGCAGGTTCATGCGGCGTGCCACCCGTTCGATCGCGGCCTCCGCCTCGTCCCACCGCGCCGGCGGGCCGACGTACTTGTCGCTTTTCGGGTCGCGGAAGCCGAGCCGCACCCGGAAGTTGTCGAATGCGAGGCTCTCCAGCACCTTCAGCGTGAAGTCGATGCAGCCCTCCACCTCCCGCTCCACCTGCTCGTGCGTGCAGAAGATGTGGGCGTCGTCCTGCGTGAAGCCGCGGACCCGCGTCATGCCGCCGAGTTCGCCCGACTGCTCGTAGCGGTAGACGGTGCCGAACTCCGCCAGCCTCAGGGGCAGCTCCTTGTAGCTCCGCGGCCGGGCCTTGAAGATCATCGTGTGGTGCGGGCAGTTCATCGGCTTGAGCAGATACTGCTCGTCGTCGCTCATCACGATCGGCTTGAACTGGCTGTCGGCGTAATAGGGATAGTGGCCCGAGATCTTGTAGAGGTCGACCTTGCCGATGTGCGGCGTGTAGACCGGCTGGTAGCCCCGCGCGGCCAGTTCGTCGCGGACGAACGACTCGAGCACGCCGCGGAGCACGGCCCCCTTCGGCATCCAGAGCACGAGCCCCGAGCCGACGAGCGGGCTCGTCGTGAAGAGGTCGAGCTGCTTGCCCAGCACCCTGTGGTCGCGCTTTCGTGCCTCTTCCAGCGCCGCCAGATGCGCGTCGAGATCCGCCTGCGAGAACCAGGCCGTGCCGTAGAGCCGCTGGAGCTGGGCGTTGTTGGCGTCTCCCTTCCAGTAGGCGCCGGCGATGTTCGTGAGCTTGAAGGCTCCGATGCAGCCCGGGCTCGGCACGTGCGGACCGCGGCAGAGGTCGACGAATTCCCCCTGCCGGTAGAAGGAGAGCGTCGGATGCTCGGCCAGCCCCGTCTCGATGTGCTCCACCTTCAGCGGCTGCCCGAGGTCGCGGACGATGTCGACCGCCTTGCCCCGCGGCACCTCCACCCGCTCGAAGGCCTCGTCGGCGGCGATGATCTTCTTCATCTCCTCCTCGATCCGCGGCAGGTCCTCGTCGGTGATCGGGCGGCTGGCCCGCATGTCGTAATAGAAGCCCTCGCCGACGGTGGGCCCGAAGGCCAGCTCCACGCCTTCGAAGAGCCGCATCACCGCACGGGCCATGATGTGGGCGGCCGAGTGCCGCATCACCGGCAGCGCCCGCGGATCGCCGGCGGCGAGCCACTCGAGCGTCGCCTCCCCGGCGGGCAGCGGCGCGTCGAGCCCCACGGTCTTGCCGTCGAGCAGCGCCGCGATCGGCCGCTTCTTCTTCGCCGTCGCGGCGCCGGTCTCGGCGGCCACGTCGGCCAGGCGGAGGCCCTCGGGAAACTCGCGGACGAAGCCATCGGCAAAGCGGACGCTGGGCATGGTGTGTGGGGCCGAAGGAAGATGGAAGGACGGGGGCCGGGACCGCCGCGGCCCCGGGAAAACCCAGAGTATCGGCGGCGCAGGGGCCGTGAGGCAAGGCCGTTCGCGACGCGGAACGACGACGGTGAACGTCAGCGGCCGAGCTTGTAGAGCTTCGTGTTGCTGCGGAGGTAGAGGCCGCCGTCGGCCAACGCCGGCGAGGCGAGGATCTCGTCGCCGAGGTCGAGCGACGACACGAGCTTCGGCTCGGCGCCGGTGATGTCGACCAGTTGCACGAGCCCCTTCTCGCTGACGCAGGCCACGAGGCGGCCGTCGGAAACGGGCGTCGCGGTGAAGGGCCCCTCCACCCGCAATTGCCAGAGCCGCTCGCCCGTCGCCAGGCTGCCGGCCGTGAGCACGTCCCCCTTGCTGATGGCCAGCACCGTGTCGCCGACGGCGATCGGGCTCGCCGTGCCGGGAGAGAGCCGGTTGCTCCGCCACAGCTGCTTGGGCTGCGCCCCCGCCGCGACGGCCTCGACCGCCAGCGCCGTGATGCCGTGTGAGGGCACGCAGAGGACGCCCGCGTGGAGGCAGCTCGACGGGATCGTGGAGGCGCCGTCCCCGTAGCTCCAGGCCACGCTGCCGTCGGCCACCCGCACGGCGTCGATGCCGGTCTTCGACTGGAGCGCCACGAGGTCGGGCCGCAGCACGGCCGGGCTCGTCCAGTTGGCCGCCTTCGGCCGGTCGAGCTTCCAGCGATTCGCGCCGGTCGCGCCATCGAGGCCCAGCGCATAACTCTCGCTGTCGTTCTCCACCTGCAGCACGAGCGTGCCGTCGGTCGCCACGGGCGAACTCGCCATGCCGAGGCTGTTGCTCACGTTGGCATAGTCGGAGGTGATCCCGCGGAGCCAGAGCAGGTTGCCGTCGAAATCGAGGCAGACGACGTCGTTCGACGAGAACGCCGCGTAGATGCGGCCGGCGTCGGTGCAGGGCGTGGCCGCGGCCACGCTCGTCTTCGCGTGGCACATCGTCCGGCCGGTGGCGCGGAACTGCCGGTGCCAGAGCGTGCGGCCGTCGGCGGGATCGAGGCAGACGACGTGGAGCCGCGACTGCTCCGGCCCGCTCGAGCAGGTGACGACGAGCCGGCCCGCGGCGACGAGCACGCCCGAGAGGCCGCGGCCGGGGAGATCGACCGACCAGCGGCGGCTGTCCGCGGTGAGTTCGGCAGGCAGGGAGGCCGTGGACGCGACACCGTCACCATGGGGACCGAGGAACCGCGGCCAGCCGGACTGGCTGGCGGCGACCTGCTGGGCCGCCGCCGGCGCGGCAGGCAGGCTGCAGGCCGCGAGCAGGCCGGCACACGCGGCCAGCCGCGCACCACGATTCATTGCAGCCTTCATGGATGGCGTCATGGCTTCTTCTCCGCGTCCGGTGCGGCGGGCGAGGGCGGCCGATCGACGGCAAGCAGCGCCGTGCCGGCCGCGTCGCACACCCGCAGCTGGAACTGCCACTCCTTCGTCCACTCCTGCTTCTGGTCGTCCTGACAGAGCTTCACGAGGATCGTGTTGCGGCCGCGCTCCAGCCGGATCGGCAGCTGGTACTGGTCGATCTTCATGCCGCGGTGATACTCGTCGCGGCCGAAGAGGAGCCGGCCGTTGTGCCAGATCTTCCAGGCGTTCTTGCAGCCCAGCCGCAGCTCGGCGTCGCGGGCCTCCGCCGCGTCGTACTCGGTGAACGCGTAGGCCAGCACCTCCTTGAGGCCGCCCTCGGCGGGGTACGTGGGGTTCAGGTCGACCATGCCGTAGGCGTCGGCCGTGACCAGCGGCTTCCACGACACCGGCCCGTCGCGGCCGGCGACCGGCGCCGCCAGGTCGACCCGCTCCTCAGGCGGATAGACCGTGGCGAAGCCGCGGCCCTCCTTGTTGTCGAACGGGCCGATCACCTGCCAGTGCATGAGGAAGCCGAACTGCCGCGGCAGGTCGACCGACTCCCCGAACCCCTTGAGGGCCGAGTCGACCGCCTTGATCTGGTCGACGTCCCGCGCGGCCGCCAGCGCCGTGCGGTAGCCCGCGATCGCCTCGTCCTTCCGGCCATCCTTCTTCAGGCCGGCCGCGGCGTCGATCGCCCGCTGCACGGCGTCACGGCGCAGCTCGCCGGAGGGATCGTCGAGCATCGCCGCGATCAGGCCGTCGGCCGCCGTGCGATCGCGGTCGCGGATCATTTCGTAGGCCAGCCGCCGCGCATGCGGGTCGTGGCGGACGTCGGCAAGGAACGCCCGCAGGCCGTCGAGCGGCACCGGGCCGTGGCCGGTCGCCAGCGCGTCGACCGCGGCCGAGAGCCAGTTGGCGGCCAGCGGATTCGCGCCATCCATCGCCGCGAGCACCGCGGGAATCCGGGCCGCGTCACCCTGCACGACCGCCCGCCAGGCGGCTGCGGCCGCGGCGTTGCCGGCCCCCTCGCGGCCCACGGCGCGGATCGCGGCCAGCTGCTCCGCGAGCCGCGCGGGTTCCTCGGCCAGCGCGGGCAGTCCCGCCGTCACGAGGAGCGCGGCGACCACCGCGACCCGTCGTGCCGCACGGCGATCGAATGTCGGCATCTGTGTCGTCACGAGCCGTGTCCCCGTGGAGGTGAGGCGTCGGCGGCACGGCCGACGTGGGCAACCTATCCCGCGTTGCCGACCTTGGCAAATCGGCACGGCCACGGGTCAGTCGGAGCCGGCCCGCGTGACCAGCGCGTCGTAGACGGCGGCCCCCGTCGAGTCGACGAGAAACTCCACCGAGCCGTCGGCGCGGAGCTGCCCCACCACACCGCCGTGCGCGCTCGACGGGCCGTAGTCCATGTCGATCGACTGGCCGCCGCCGTAGCGGTAGTAGGGCACGTAGTTGAGCGCGTTCTCCGGGCCGGTGTAGGTCGGGGCGTTGCTGGCATCGATCCGCCGGGAGGTGATGCTGGCCGTCGAGCCGTCGATCCAGGCGGCGGCCTTCTGCTCGCGGGTCTCGGAGACGAGGATCGTCCGCGACAGCCCGTCGGTGATCTCGCGAAACCGCGTCTGCGACTGCGGGTAGATGCTGCCGTCCTGGGTCTCCGGCGTGCGAAACGACGGCTCCCAGTAGAGCTTGCCCGCGGTCGTGGCCCCGAGCGCTACGTAGTTCCGCAGGGCATACGGCGACCCGAGCGCAACGTAGAGCGGATCGGTGGCGAAGGAGGTGCCGGGAAACGAGGGGCAGCGGTAGATCGGGATCACGATCCCCGCCGCCGGCCGGTTGGCCACGTCGAACGCCGACTTCTCCGGCGCGAAGAGCGACGCCATGTTCGCGGAACCCAGATACGGCAGGATGAGCGTGGGCCAGCCGTGGTGCTTCGCGTCGGGCGTGTCGGCCCAGTTCCAGACGCCGTCGACGACCGGATCGGTGCTGCCGGAGGGGAGCCGCCCCTTGGCTCCCTCGTGCCCCTGCAGCGCCAGGCCGATCTGCCGCATGTTGTTGCCGCACTGCGACCGCCGCGCGGCCTCGCGGCTGGCCTGCACCGCCGGCAGCAGCAGGCCGACGAGCAGACCGATGATCGCCACGACCACGAGCAGTTCGACGAGCGTGAAGCCCCGGCGGACGGTCATCGTGCGGCCCTCCGCGCACGGGCGGCTGCCGGTTCGACGTGGATCTCCGCCTCCGGCAGCGATTGCCGCAGCCGCGCGATCCCCGCGGCGCTGACGCCAGTCCGCATGAGCACGAGCCGCCGCACTCCCGTGAGGCGGGAGAGCGGCTCGACGGCGGCGTCGGTGATCCCGGTCTCGATCAGGGCCAGGTCGGCGAGCCTCTCCAGCGGCTCGAGCGCGGCGAGCCCTTCGTCGCTGACGCCGGTGAGCGTGAGCGTGAGCTTCGTGAGCCCGGAGAACGCCCGCAGCGCCACGAGCCCGTGGTCGGTGACCCGCGTCCGCGTCAGGTCGAGCTCCTCCACCGCGACGAGCGCACCGTCGCCCACGGCCGCCAGCTGCTCGAGGTCGCCGTCGGTGGCAGCCGTCTGCGCCAGGTCGAGGCGGCGGATCGAGTCGGCGCGGCCGCCGAGCCGCCGCACGAACGCCATCGCCTCCTGCTCGGGCGATCGCGCACAGCCCACGACATCGCCCACGAGCAGCATCACGCCGACCGCGGCCTGCGACCACAACAGCATGTCTCGCATGGCACCGTTCCCTCTTCACCAGCCGAGCGCGGCAGGCTCCACCGGCGACTCGGCCATCGGCCGGGCGCGGAAGCCCGTCACGCGATGAAACGTGAGGAAATTCGCATCGTGGAAGTTGTGGGCGCCGCCGGTCGCGTCGTCGCCGGCGGTGCGGCTGACGACGACGAGGTCGTCGCCGTCGAAGAGCCAGTCGACGTACTGGAACCCGTGCTTCAGGTGATCGGGATGGTGGAGGAGGACCGACCGCCGCTCCCAGTCGCGGAGGTTCTCCGACCGCGAGAGCACGAGCGTGTTGCGAAGCGACGCGGGCTTCGCCTTGCCATGGACCGCCGGCGGCACGGCGTTGGACAGCATCCACCAGACGGGCTGCTGTCCGGCGGCCGGGTCGCGACGGATCGCGAACTTCTTGGCGGCGCCGGGCAGGTCGACGAAGCCGGTGGCGGGATCGAACGACGCTGTTTTCCCGTCGGCGCTCACCGACACGACCGCCGCCCTCTCGATCGCCCCCGCCTCCACCCGCAGGATGTCGAGCACGCGGCCGTCGGCGGTGGCCACGGCATTGCCCTCGAGCCAGCCCGTGAACCTGCCGTCGAGCCAGGCGGGGTCGCGAGGGATCGCATTGGAAAACGTCCAGCTGGCACGGTCGAGCAGGTCGGCGTCCAGCGGCGCCGAGAGCATCATCGCCATGTAGCGCTTGCCCCACTCCTTCCCGCCGCTGGCATCCTCGACGGCCCGCCAGATGCGGCCCGCGTGCAGGAGCACCGGCATCGGCGCCGTGTGAAATTCGCCATCGGCGAGCAGGCCGGTCTTGGCGTCGGCGGGCGTGGTCCAGGTGCGGCCGCCGTCGGTGCTCCGCCGGATCACGAGCGGCCCGTGGTGCCGCGTCGGCCCGAGCAGATGGACCGCGCCTGCGTGCACGAAGAGGTTCGACCAGAACGCCCCCTCGATCCGCGCGATCTTCTGCCAGGTCGCGCCGCGGTCGGCGCTCGCGAAGACGTCGGTGAGCGCGGCCGTCCACTCGCTGCTCGCCGGGCCGAAGAAGTCGTGCGACGCCACGTAGGTGCCGTCGGGCAGGATCGCGATGCTCGGCGAGCCGACGTACTGCTTGCCTGCCGCCGGCTGATGATCGACCACGACGCCTGGCACCGTCGTTCCACCGTCCCCGGCGGCCGGCTGGCCGTGCGACACCGGGCTGGCCGCGCTGACGAGCAGTGCCGCGACCAGCCACACCGCCACGGGCTTGCGGAGCATGTTCATGGGACGCCTGCGATTCTTTTGGCAGCGAGCCGCCACCACGATCGGCCCGAGCGTCTGATCCTACAGCCGCGGCGATGGCCGCCAAAGAATCACTCCCTCTTGGGCCACGCCCCCGGCCCGAAGCTATTCTGGCCTCCGTGTCGCACCCTGCCCGCGGAACGCTTTCGTGGGGGGAGTGTGCGAGGAGTCGGCCTGATGTCGGAAACCATCTTCACTCACAACGGCTCTGTTCGTACCGACGCCGACGTCGCGACACGGCCTCTGCTGGTCATCGACGGCCAAGGCATGGAGGTGAGTGGATCGGGCGGCACCGGCAAGTACGCCTACGAGTTGCAGCAGCGGCTGCTGCGGCCGTCCACCGCCGAGCTTCTGGCGGGCTGCCGGATGGAGCTCGTCAATTTCCCAGCGCAGCCGGCCGCGGTGGCGCCGCGGCAATCGCTCCGCCACCGGCTGGGCCGGCTGGCCCGCCGCCTCCTTCCCGAGGGCGCGGTGCGGGGCCTGCGGGGCTGGTCTGCCTCGGGTGTCCAGCCGCCGCCGGCCGCGACCGCGGCCTGGTCGCTGCACCCGGGGCCGATCATCCTCCACGAGCTGAGCAACTACGCGGTCTGCCCCGAGGCCGGACGGCTTGCCCTGTCGCCGCGGATGAGACTGCTGGTGACCTTCCATGACATCCAGGACTTCGACCTGCCCCAGTTCTTCGACGACGTGTCGCTGCTGCGGCGCCGGATGCACTACACGTTCTATGCCGACCGGGGCGACCTCTTCTTCGCCGATTCGGCGTTCACGAAGGAGACGATCGTCGACCGGCTGGGAATCGCCCCCGAGCGGGTCGTGGTGGTGCATCTGGCGGCGGACGACATGCAGCTCCTGGAGCCGTCGGCGGAGGCGCAGGCCTGGGTGCGGAGCCTCGGCCGCTACCTCGTGTTCCCGGCCAAGGCCTGGCCGCACAAGAACCACGAGTTCCTCCTGCGGGCGCTGGGCAGACGGCGGGACGCACTCGCCCGGGAAGGCATGCGGCTGGTGCTCACCGGCGGATTCGACGCGGAGGACAGGCGGCGGTTGGCCGCGCTGGTCGCCGAGCATGGACTGACCGGCCGCGTGGAGCTGCTCGGGTTCCAGCCGGCCGCGACGCTCCAGGCGCTCGTCCGCTCGGCCGAATACATGGTCTTCCCCTCGCTGTACGAGGGCTTCGGGATGCCGATCCTGGAGGCGATGACGCTCGGCTGCCCCGTGCTTTCGAGCAACGCCACATCGCTGCCCGAGGTGGGCGGCGACGCGGCCGAATATTTCGACCCGCGAGACGAGGAGTCGTTCGTGGCCCTGCTCGACCGGGCGCTGGCCGGGTCGATCGACCGGGAAGCGTTGATCACGAAGGGACTCGACAACTGCCGCCGGTTCAGCTGGGAAAAGACCTGTCGGCAGACGATCGAGGAATACCGTCGGCTGCTCTGACGGCTGTTCCCGAAGGCCGCGCTGACGTCCATTTAACGCGGCACGTCGACGACGAAGATCTGGTTGTGCCTGCCGCTGCTGCCGGCCACGTGCCGCATGAAGGCGACCTGACGGCCGTCGGGCGAGAAGACGCAGGCCTCCGGACGGGGCGGGCCCACGGCCGAATCGGCGGTCGTGAGCCGCAGGCTGCCGCCGCCCTCGGCATCGATCAGCCGGACCGCGTCGTCGGCGACGCACGCGATGCGGCGGCCGTCGGGGCTCCACGTGAAGCAGCTGGCGATGTTTCCGCCATCGCGGGTCAGCTGGAGCGGCGCACCGCCGTTGGGGCTGACAGTGAACAGCTGCACGATGCCGGCGTCGTCGCGCATCAAAAACGCGATCCGGGAGCCGTCGGGGCTCGACCGCAGCCAGTGCCGCGGCCCCTGGATGCCCGGATGCTGGCGATCGGTCGTGAACGTGACCCGCCGCTGGACGACGCCGCGGGGCGGCGCGGGACGCGTCGCGAGCGTGCCCGCGAGCGGGTCGTCGCCGGCGATCTCCAGTTCGGCGGGGTCGTCGGGCAGGTCGCAGACGAACACCTCGCTGATCGTCCGCGGCTCCCCGGCCGCGCCGCCCGGCACGCTCACCGTGCCCTGGAACGCGATCGCCCGCCGCTGCCGCGAGCCGTCGGGCCGCAGGTAGCCGTCCGTGCCGATCCACGCCTCCTCGCAGGCCCGTGAGATCTCGTCACTGCCGACCGCAGGCACATCGATCAGCTGCGTGAGGAGCATCGTGAAGGCCGAGCCGTCGTGGTTCCGCGGATGCGTCGCCGGCACACGGACCGGACGGCCGCAGACGCTCACGCCGACGCCGCGGAGGTTTTTGTCGCGCTGCATCCCGGCGGCAGCCGCATCCGGCGGCGCGTCGAGCACAGCATCCTCGTAGGTAAAGCTCACGAGCCTGCCGTCGGGGCTGAAGATGTGGACATGGCTGCCGCCTCGGAGCGCCCCCGGCGTGAACGGCGGCACGATGTCGCGGGCGTCGAGCGGCTCGGCGATCCCCGGTCGCCCGGCCCGCACCACCACGCCCTGCCGCCGGGCCGGCCCATACCGCCAGTCGGCCGTGGGATGCTCGGGCCCGAGGATGAAGACCACGCGGTCGTCCACCGGGCTCGCCGTCACGACGCCGCAGCAGCCGCCATGCCGCGACTCATAGAGCACCTCGACCCGGCCCGTCGCGACTTCGACCCGCTCGATCCGCGTGCCGTCGAAGACGGAACCGTCGGGGCTCGACCGCGTGTCATAGACGATCCACCGCGCGTCGGGCGACCAGACGGCGGCGTTCGTGAGCAGGTGTCCGTGGGCGGCGGTGGTGACCTGTCGCTCGGGCATGGTGAAGGGCGGCCTGCACTTCGGGAGAAGACGCGATCGCGCGACGACGGAGATGAGACCAGCCCTGCGGCGGCGTGTGTCAGCGGCCCTGGAGCTTCGTCGGGTCGAGCACCACGTGGGCGATCGTCTGGCGGTTCCAGGTGTAGGTGACGTGAATGCCGCCGTCGGCGGCCTGGATCACGGCGGGATAGGAGTATTCGCCCGGGGTGGACTCGAGCGTGACGGCCGGTGTCCACGCGACGCCGTCGTCGCTGATCGCGACGTTCAGCGGCGAGCGGCCGTTCTCGGTGTGGTTGGAGACGAGCAAGTGTCGGCCATCGGCGAGCGTCACGGCGTCGGTGCCGGAGTTGGGGTTCGGCAGGTCCGTGAGCGCCATCGCGCCCCACGTGAGTCCGCCGTCATGGCTCTCGACGCGGAAGATCCGCCTGTTCCTCGTCCGCCCCAGCGCGAGCAGCCGCCCGTCTGCGAGCCGCAGGATGCTCGGCTGGATCGCGGCGATCGCCTTCCCGTCGTTCACCGGCCCGATCACTCGCCAGGTCTTGCCGCCGTCGGTCGACCGCTCGAAGTGGACCCGCCAGCCGTCGTCCTCGGTGCTCGACGGTGCCACGATCGTGCCGTCGGCCAGCGTCACCGGCTTGTTCTTGACCGGCCCGACCGGCACGCCAACCAGCCCGGTGGCGGCCAGCGGATCCGCGGGAATGGCCCGCGGTTCGCCCCACGTCCGACCGCCGTCGGTGCTCCGTCGGACGAGGCCCGTCCAGGTCGTCGGGCTGCCGCTGGCCTTGTAGAAGAGGGCGAGCGACGCATCGGGCATCCGGAAGAGCACGGGGTTCCAGCAGGGCCGCTGGCTGCCGTCGGGATCCCGCCAGATGGCGACCTCCACCGGTCTGCTCCACCTCGCCGCATCCCGCCGCGCGACCCAGATGCCGACGTCGGCCGCGCCCTCCTTCGCGCCGCCAAACCAGGCCGCGACGAATTCGTCGTTGCTGGTCTCCACGATCGTGCTCGCATGGCACGAGGGCGTGGGCCTGTGCTCGAGCGGATACACGTACTCCCGCGCGACGATCGCGGCCTGCCCCGGCGCGGAGCCGGTCGCAGGCTGGGGCGGTGCGGCGATCACGCCGGTGCTTTCCGCCGCGACGACAGCGGCTGCCACGAGCACGCCGATCACCACGAGCGGCCCGGGGAACGACCCCGGCCAACCGAAACGACATCGCTCCCAACTGTCGCGATCCCGACTGCCCATAGCTTTACTGTCCGAGCGTGGTGGAATCGCCAGAACCTGAGACCTCGACGGCACGAGGCCTTCGGGGGTCAGGGCCTTCGAGGATCAAGCCCTGACCAGGGATCATGGAGATCATGGCCCTCGAGATCCGCGATCGTATCCGGCCGCGGCGCCCCGCCACAGGAGGGACAGGGCGGGGCGGGCGGCCCCCCGGCCGACAGCACCACCGCAAACGGCACGACCAGCGGCCTCTCCCCCGTTTTTCGCGGAATCATCGCGTGCAATCGGTTCCGGCGGCCGATTAGAATTGGTGTGAGCCCCTCCGGACCTGCCAGACGGCCGGAAGCCGGTGCGGGCCCCCCGCCTCCGGCCTTTGCACCATGAGCGACTTCGCCAGCCCCAGGCTCGCCGTGCTCCCGCTGGCCTTCGGCCTGACGCTGGCGGCGTTGATTTCCGGCGGCCGTTCCCCGGCCGCCGAGGCGACGTCGAAGGATCTGGAAACCCTCTTCGAGTCGAAGGTGCGGCCGCTGCTCACGGCCAAGTGCCAGCGGTGCCACGGCGACAAACTCGCGGAAGCGGGCCTGCGTCTCGACAGCCGCCGGTCGATGCTGGCCGGCAGCGACACCGGTCCGGTCGTCGTTCCCGGCGACGCCGCGAAGAGCCGGCTCGTCGCCGCCGTGCGGCACGCCGACGGCCTGGCAATGCCCCCCGACGAAAAGCTCTCCGGCGACGAGGTCGCGACGATCGAGGCCTGGGTCGCAGCCGGCGCGCCCTGGAGCGGTCCGGGCGGCGACTCCGGCAACGCCCCGCCGCCGAGCCGCGCCGCCGCGATGGAGGAGCGGCTCGCCGCGGCGCTCCAATCGCACTGGGCGTTCGTGCCGCCCGTCCGGCACCCGGCGCCCGACCTGCCCGAGTCGCTCGCTTCGGCGGTTCGCGCCGACTGGTCGGCCGCGGCGATCGACAGGTTCGTCGGCGCCGGACTGGCCGCAGCCGGACTCGAGCCCGCGGCTGAGGCGCAGCCCCGCGACCTCATCCGCAGGCTCTTCGAGGACCTCACCGGCATGCCTCCCTCCGCCGACGAGGCCGATGCGTTCTGCGCCGCTGCGGCCGCCGGCCCCGAGGCGGCAGATGCGGCGTTCCGCGCCGCGGTCGACCGGCTCCTCGCCTCCCGCGAGCATGCGGAGCACTGGGCGCGAAAATGGCTCGACATCGCCCGCTACGCCGACACGATGGGCTACGCGTTCGACAACCAGGACCCGCGGTATCCCTTCGCCTGGACCTATCGCGACTGGGTGATCGACGCCCTGCATCGCGACCTGCCCTACGACAGGTTCGTCACGCTGCAATTGGCCGCCGACCGCATCGAGCCGGCCGTGCCCACAAGCGACCTGGCGGCGCTGGGATTCCTCACGGTCGGCCGCACGTTTCTCGGCAACACGCACGACATCATCGACGACCGCATCGACCTGGTGACCCGCGGCCTGATGGGCCTCACCGTCGCCTGCGCCCGCTGCCACGACCACAAGTACGAGCCGCTGGCCGCCACCGACTACTACGCGCTCCACGGCATCTTCGCGAGCGGCCACATTCCCGAGGAACTGCCCGTCGTCGGCGCGAGCCCGCCGGGACCGGAGGCCGAAGCCTTCGCCGCGAAGCTCAAACAGCTCGAGGCCGACATCGTCGCGCACGAGGACGCCGTGCACTCCCGGGCAACCCGCGAGGCGGTGGCGCACGCGGCCGACTATTTTCTGGAGACCGCCCGCCCCACGCCGCGGGCCGCCGACAACCGGCCGCCGCGGCTCGCCGACGGCTACGAGATGGAGCAGCTGATGCTCGACCGGCTCAAGCGGCTGCTCGACGGGGTGAAACCGGAGCACCCGATCCTCGGGGCCTGGGCCGCCGCCCGCGGGAGGCCCGATGCCGAAGTCGGTCCGACTGTGGCCGCGCTCGTGGCGTCGTGGGGCGAGTCGCCCGCTGCGCAGGTCGTCAATCCGCTCGTGCTCCAGGAGCTCGTCTCCTCGAAGCCCGAAACACTCCGGCAGCTCGCCGAGGTCTATGCCCGGCTGGCGGCACGCGTCGCCCCGGTGACGGCGGGCGGTCCCGAGCAGAAGCCCGACGAGCCCGCGGATCCGGCCGATCTGCGGAAGCTGCTCGGCGATCAGGGCACGCCGCTGGTCGTGCCGCGGGCGGAGGCGATGCGGGTGTCGACCCGCTCCGAGCAGACGGAGTTTCGCCGCCGCAAGAAGGAGATCACCAAGCACAACTCCGACGCGGCGGGCGGCCCGCCGCGGGCGATGGTGTTTCTCGACAACGCGAAGCCGGGCGACAGCCACGTCTTCATCCGCGGCAACCCCGGAAAGCCTGGCGAGAAGGTGGAGCGACGGCTGCCGAAGCTGCTCGGCGGCGCCGCCGTGGCACGAAACGACAGCGGCCGGCTCGACCTCGCGCGGGCGATCGTGTCGCCGACCAACCCGTTCACCGCGCGGGTGATCGTCAACTGGGCCTGGATGCACCACGTCGGCCGCGGGCTCGTCGACACGCCCGGCGACCTCGGCCTGCGCGGCGATCCGCCGAGCCATCCAGAGCTGCTCGACGACCTGGCGCGGCGGTTCGTGGAGGAGGGGCAGTGGAGCCTCCGCTGGCTGCACCGCGAGATCGTCACGAGCCGCACCTGGCGGCAGACGAGCGCCGCATCTGCTGCGGCAGACGAGCGGGACCCCGACAACCGTCTCTTCGGCCGGGCCAACCGCCGGCGGCTCGACTGGGAGGCGTGGCGCGACGGCATGCTGGTCGCCGCAGGCACGCTCGCCCCGCCGCGGCTCGACGCGGCGGCGCCGGCCGACGCCGCCGCGCAGCGGCGCGGCGGGCCGGGCATCGACCCCCTCTCCGAGTCGGCCCTGCATGCCCGCTCCGTCTACAGCCGGCTCGACCGGCAGGATGTGCCCGGCATCCTCCGCATCTTCGACATCGCCAATCCCGACACGGCCGTGCACGTCCGCACCCGCACCACCGTGCCACAGCAGTCGCTCGCCGTGATCAATGCGCCGCTGGTGGTGACGGCCGCACGGAAGGTCGCGGACCGCGTCGAGCGCGAGGCGGCCGGCACAGACGACCAGCCCCGGATCACGGCCCTCTGGCGGGCGGTGCTCTCGCGCAGCCCCTCGGATGACGAGCGGACGGCGGCGGTGGCCTGGCTGGCGGGCGAAGCGGATCGCGACAAGGCCGCGGAGAAGCCGCCGGAGTTCAATCGTTGGGCCAGGCTGGCGCAGGCGCTCTTGGCCACGTCGGAGTTCCAGTTCGTCGACTAGCCGCCGCGGCACCGGGAGTGTCTCCTCCACCATGCACGACTTCGACCCGACACGCGCAGCATGCTCCCGCCGCGAGGCCCTCGTGCGCACGGGGCTCGGCCTGGGCTGGCTCGGCGCGGCGAGCCTGCTGGAGGCCGACGCGCTCGCCGCGACGTCGGCCGGCGGCGTGCCTCGGTCGATGGCGGCGCGGCCGGCCCACTTCGCGGGTGCGGCGCGGGCCGTCATCCATATCTTCGCCAATGGCGGGCCGAGCCACCTCGACACGTTCGACCGCAAGGTGGAGCTCGAGAAGTACGCCGGCCGGGAGATCCCCAACAAGCTGCCCACCGAGCGGCGCACCGGCGCCGCGCTCCCCTCCCCCTTCGCGTTCTCGCGGCACGGGGAGAGCGGGCTGGAGGTGAGCGAGCTCTTCACGAACGTCGCCCGACATGCCGACCGGCTGCTCGTGGTGCGGTCGATGCACGCCGACGTGCCCAACCACGAGCCGTCGCTGATGCTGATGAACTGCGGCGACGCGCGGCTCGTCCGCCCCGCGGCCGGTGCCTGGGTGACCTACGGCCTCGGCACCGAGAACCAGAACCTCCCCGGCTTCGTGGCGATGTGCCCGGGCGGCTATCCGATCAAAGGCACGGAAAACTGGCGGAGCGCCTTCCTGCCCGGCGCCTACCAGGGCACCTACGTCGACACCAAGAAAAAGAATGCCGACGAGCTGGTGCAGTACATCCGCCATCCGTTCATCGACCGCGAGACGCAGCGGCGGCAGCTCGATCTCACGGCCGCCCTCGACCGCAAGCACATCGACGCGCGGCCGCACGACCCGCAGCTCGAGGCCCGGCTGGCCTCGATGGAGCTCGCCTGGCGGATGCAGTCGGAGGCGGGCGACGCCTTCGACGTGTCGCGGGAGCCGGCCCACGTGCTGGCCCGCTACGGCGACGACATCCAGGGCCGGCAGATGCTGATCGCGCGGCGGCTCGTCGAGCGCGGCGTCCGCTACGTGCAGGTGTGGCACGGCGAGGGGCAGCCCTGGGACAGCCACGAGCAGATCGAGAAGAACCACCGCCGGCTGGCGGGCGAGTGCGACCGGGCGATCGGGGCGCTGCTCGACGACCTCGTCGGCCTGGGGCTGCTCGAGTCGACGCTCGTGCTCTGGGGGGGCGAGTTCGGCCGGACGCCGACGGTCGAGTTGCCCAGCGACGGCACCGGCGTGAAGGAGCCCTCGGGCCGCGATCACAACCACCACGGCTTCACGGTCTGGATGGCGGGCGGCGGCGTGAAGGGGGGCATGGTCTACGGCGCCACCGACGAGCTCGGCTTCAAGGCGGCGGAGAAGCCGGTGCACGTGCACGACCTGCAGGCGACGATGCTCCACCTGCTGGGCCTGGACCACACGAAGCTGACCTACCGCCACAGCGGCCGCGACTTCCGGCTCACCGACGTGCACGGCCGCGTGATCACCGACTGGCTGGCATGAGCCCGCGACGTCTGGTCCGGGGCCGCACGGCGTTCGCTTGACCGGCAGGCGAATGCCGCACGATCCCGGCCCGCTCCTCCTCAATCGCCCCAGTGAACGAGGCGTCCGATGAAGGGAAGCGGGTCTTCCCAGAAACCTGCCAGCCGCGTGCCGCGGACATCGCCGAGGGCGCGGCTGAGTCGTTGCCACCGCCCTACCGGCTCGCGCATCTCGTCGAGCAACCCTCGAGCGAAGGGACCCGGGCACACGTACCGCCTGCCCAAGGCGTAGGCAGGATACGGCAGCGGCTCCACCGCAGCCGGGTCGAGGGCCAAGGCGCCCGCCAGGACAGGCAGGTTCAAGCCACAATCCACGACGAACCGCACGTAGGACGGCATCCGCGGATTCACTTCCAGCACCTTGAACGTGCCATCCCGTTCGTCAAACTTCAGGTCCACTTCCGCCGGCCCGGCCCACCGCCACTGGGCGAAGAGCGGCAGCATCTGCTCGAGCAGTCGAGGCTCAGCGGTGCTTTCGCTCACCGTCGCGGAGCCACCCATTCGGGGATATTGCCTCAATTTGCGGCTAGTGAATGCGGCGACGAGACGTGCGTCGGGGCCAAACAGCACAAGCAGCATCGCCAGACGCTCGGTATCGCCGGGTATGAATTCCTGGATGACGGCGCCGCCCAGGCGGCGTTCGCAGTCGGCCACTGCGGCTTCCAGGGCGGCCGCGTCCTGGACGATCCGCAGGCCGTGGCCGCCACCGAAATCGAACCGCGGCTTAACCACCAGCCGCGTCGTGCCATCACCGCGTCTCAGCAGCGACGCGGCGTCAGCCGTCTCGTACACACGCGGGCAAGGAATGCCGAGCGCCCGACATGCCGCCATGCACTGCCGCTTGTCGTACGCCGCGGCGAACGCCTCCGGAGACGGGACGTTCATCCGTGCGACGCCGACAGCCGAGGCTTGCAGGCGAAGCGCCGCTACGGTGGCCGGCGTGTTCACCGGCACGATCGCGTCCGGTCTCACCGCCGCCGCGACCACCGGCAGATAGTCCTGGACATGCAGGTCGGCCGCGGCGGGGACGCGGACATACTGCCGGCAGTGCCGTGACCGCAGCCAGGCGGGCAGATACCCGTCATCCGCCCCCGTCACGTCGATCCCCGCGCGTCCGAGCTCTCGCATGACGACGATGCTGTTGTCGGTCGACGTGGGCGCGACGAGGACCCGCGGCCTGCCTCTCATCCCACACCCCCCGCGGCAACCAGTCCCTGCGCCCTGCCGTCGCTCAGCAACGGACAGCGGTCGCAGAATGTCAGGTGCATGCGACACGATTCCACCGTGCAGCCGACAGAGCGGCCCGAGAGGGCGAGAATCACCCTCGTGAGCCGCTGCGTCTCGCGACCCTTGACCAACACCACGTCGCCGGCGCGAAGCCGGGAAGCCAGGTGTATCGCGGCTTCAGCCGTCGTGCGCACGGCATGCACACGCGCTGGCGCACGGCCACTCCGCCGCAGACCAGAGCGGTACTTCTCGTGCTTCGTACCAACGAAGAGCACTTCGTCGGCGACGCCGGCGACCTGCTCCCCGATCGATCGATACCAGACCCGCTCGGGCGCGGGAGGCATATCGAGATCGCCGAGCACGACGATGCGGCGGCGGGCAGGCAGCCGCCCGAGCACGTCGAGCGCGGCGATCACCGTATCGACCGTGGACTTGTAGTCATCCCGGAGCACGAACGCTCCGCCAGGCAGCGGCAGCGGCTGCAGGCGGCCTGGCGTGGGGGAAAGTGCCGCCAGGGCGGCCAGGGCCCGCTCGACCGGAATGTCGGCGACCACGGCCGTGCCGACGGCGGCCAGGATGCAGTTGGCCATCCCCTTCCCGATCAAGCGTGTCCGTACGGCAACCGTGCGGCCCGCCACCGACACGTTCAGGCTGGTGCCGTGCGGCCAATCCAACACGACGTCGCTACCCACGACGTCGGCATCCTTACCGCTCCCGAACGTGAGCACCTGCGCCCGGGTTTCGGTCGCCATCGCGGCGACCCGCGGATCGTCGGCGTTGAGCACCGCCGTGGCGGTGGCAGGCAATCTTCGCACGATTTCCGCCTCTTCGTCCCGCAGGTGCTCGATGTCGCGGAACGACTGCACGTGCTCCAGGCCGATGCAGGTCACGACGACGATCGACGGCCGGATGGCCCAGGCATAGCGGGCCATCTGCCCCGGGCGGGCCGTTCCCACCTCGACGACGACGATCCGCGACTCGAGCATCCCGCGAAGCAGTGCCAGGCCCACGAGCGAGAAACAGTTGGCATTGGCATCCACCCAGGCCGACGGTGGCAGACCGATCAATGCCCGGATCGCACGGGTCGTCGTCGTCTTGCCGTAGGAACCGACCACCGCGATGACCTGCGCCCGTCGCCCAACCGTGCACCGACATAGCCACGCCAGCGCCAGGAGAGGCCCGGAGAACCGCAAGACGCACCACCACGCAGCTTGATTCGCCAGCGGGATGCACCACGCGCGAATGGCGGCCAGAGGGGAGCGGATGCAGTTGGCGAACACGGAGCGCGGTCCCGATGGTGACGGATGACTCGTTGATATACTAGGGGAAATGTCGCCGGAAAAGCCCTTTGATGTGGATGATCTGCGCTTCGGCGTCGAGTTCGAATTCACCGACCCGGACACGGCATCGGTGCGGTGGGGAGTGCCCGCACGGTACCTCGCGGCCGCACGGCGCAGAAGCGATGGCCGCGGGCGGATCGGCCTCGCGTGGGGAAACCTAGCCATTCGACACGCGCCGTCGGGACTCTGCACGCGGCTGTTCCCGCACCGCGATCAGCGGGTGCTAGAAATCGCAACCGAGCCACTGCCGCTCGACCTGTTTCGGCGCGGCGAAGCGATGTTCCAAGCGTCAGTGTGGGACGCCTGCAGCGACGTAGGGCTGTCGCCCGGAACGGACGAAATTAACCGCTGGTCGATGCATGTGAACGTGTCGTGGCCTGCTTTGCATGCCGGCGGCGACGGCGATCTGCTGCTCCGGTATGTCGCCGATTTCAACGATCATCCGGAACTCGCCATGGGCGGATGCGGCGGGGACATTCGCAACGCCCCACCACTGGCGATCCTCGGGCCCCGCCCCCGCGAGGCACTGCAGCAGGTCGTCGCGAGTGTCGCCACCCGCTCCGAAGACCTCGACGCCTTCGCGGTGGCGCGGCTGCTGCGGCAGCGTGTCTTCCGGGAGCGATTCGTCTACGGCAGCTCCCTGCACAACGACTTCTACCACGCCGTCAATGTCTGTCATGTGCGGCCGCGGCCCGTAGGCAAGCGGCGGTTTCGTACAACGAGCCTGGTACGCATCGAGATCAGGGCGTCGTACATGGCTCCATCGGCGGCCCATCTGGTGTCGATGCTGGAGATCGTCGCCGGTCGCCTGGCCTATCTGGCAAGGCAGTCGGCACCGGTCCGCTTTATCGGTCGTCTGCTGCCAGACCCGCCGGGCGGACGAATGTTTCGAACCCGCGGTGTTCAGGACAGCGTCACGGCGGAGGGAGTCGCCGCCTGCTGGATCCGCTATCTGGAGGAGTCGGGTGTCGATCCCGCGAGGCACGCGCCGTATTTGGTGAATCCCGATGTCCGAGCCGCGGCGCACCAACTGCTGAAGGCGGGAGTGTCGCCATGACGCTCCCGCGGTCGATGCGCCGCGTTGTCGGTTGTAAACCGGCCGGAAGACTCGATGGCCTCGACTACGAGTGACGATCGCCCCGCGGAGGGCGCATGAAACGCGTCCCCGCATCCCACTGCCGGAACGCATCCCGTGCGGCATCCGGTCCTTGACCGCGGCATGCAGCGACGGCACCTCGACCGGACGCTCGGCCTCGACCACACGAAGCTCACCTACCGCCACAGCGGCCGGGATTTCCGGCTCACCGACGTGCATGGCCGCGTGATCACCGACTGGCTGGCGTCGGGACCGATCACGAGCGCTGTCAGGTCATAATCGCCGTCAGGGCGAAGCCCGTGCCAACTCGTTGATGAGCCAACCCATGCGCGGGTCGTCAAGCGGGTAGATCGCCTGCCATTCGGCTTTGATCCAATCCACGTCGAGCGTGTCCCGATTCGCCGCGACCAGGGCCTCGATATCGGTCTGATCCTGGAGGCGAAACGCAAGAAGTTTCAACAGAATCAGGCCCTCTGCAGTCGCGACGCGAATCGTCGGGCCAACACCCGCTTCCTCCGTGGCCGTATCGATGACATGGCGATACGCCGGGAGTACCGGTTTCAGCCAATCGACGCGCACGCTGTCGTACCACAGGACCGCAAGGTGATGCTGCGTAAACTCGCGAATGACCTCCATCGTGTCGAACGTGAAGCCTGCCGCATGCAGGTCATCGAGGAGCGCGGGCAACGCGAGCTGTGGCACATCGAGAATCAGATCGACGTCCTTCGTAAATCGCGGCCGCGAGCGGAATCCGGTGGCCAGTCCCCCGATGAGCGCATACCGCAACGTACGTCGATCCAACGCTGTGATCACGAGCGCAAGGGCCGCTTGCAACGGCTCGGTCGGTCCGGGTGTCTCAGCGGACATGTCGAGAAAATAACTCCTCTTGAATCCGCCGCCACCGATTCTCTTCGTCCGCCCAGAGCCGATCGGTCTCATTCCGCCGGCCTGAGGCCGCCGCTTGTTTGGTTCCCCACGCATTCAGGGCGAATAGTTCCTGCCAGCGTTCCGTGGCCGAGAGCCTTCGAAACCGTTTTGCGTCGGCGGCGATGACCGCCCGCGGATCGGGAAAGGGTATCGCAGAAGGAACGTCGGAAAGACCAAATCTGTCCATTGCACAGCGGCTCCTGCGGTGAATCTCGAACGTAGTCTAATCCGGTCAGCCGAGCCGTTGCCAAAATCCGCCTGGCCTCTGCCGACTCACCGACTGGCTGGCGTGAGCCCTGCCGCCCGGTCCGGGGCCGCACGGCGTTCGCTTGACTGGCAGCCCATCGGGCGCAACACTGTCAGGATAGATCCGCGGGCGATTAGCTCAGTTGGTTAGAGCACTAGCTCGACAAGCTAGGGGTCATAGGTTCGAGTCCTATATCGCCCACTCCCCATCCGCACGAAGCCTCGGAAACCAGGTGTTTCCGAAGGCTTCTGCTTTTGCGTCCCGGACACGCATGAAGTCCCGGACACGCATGAGGCAGCTCTGCCGCCGGCCATGCCACCGCGCCGCGACCTCGTAGCATCGCGTCCCGCCGCCGCTCGCCCGTCGGTGCGGGTAGTCGGCCGGTCCTCCCCCACCGCAGAATGCTGCTCACACCCGCAGGATCCTCCGCCATGCATCATGCCGCCGACCCCGTCGCGGAGCGCGCGCTCCGGCTGAACATCGACGCCGAAGTCTATGGATCGTTCGCCGAGATCGGCGCGGGCCAGGAAGTGGCCCGCTGGTTCTTCTCAGTGGGCGGCGCCGCGGGCACCGTGGCGAAGACGATCTCGGCCTACGACATGACCTGCAGCGACGCCATCTACGGCAAGGCTTCGCGCTACGTGTCGCGGGAGCGGGTCGAGGAGATGCTCGACCACGAGTACGGCCTGCTGCTGGAGCGGCTCGACGCGGCCCGCGGCGAACGCACCCGGTTCTTCGCCTTCGCCGACACCGCCGCGGCCCGATCGTACTCGCACGGACGGGAGTGCCATGCGTGGATGGGCCTGCGGTTCCAGCACGCCTGCCGGTCGGAGCCCAGCGACGTGATCCTCCACGTGCGGCTGCTCGACGCGACCAACGCGCTGCAGCAGGACGCGCTCGGACGGCTGGGCGTGAATCTGCTGCACGCCGCCGTCACCCGCTGGCACGAGCCGAAGGTGATGGTCGAGCGGCTGCTCGACGACGTCGGCCGTGACCGGCTGGAGATCGATTGGATCACGACGCGGGGTCCGGCGTTCGCCGGCACCGACAACCGCCTCCTCGACCTCCACCTCGTGCGGCTGGGATTCACGCCCGCCCTGCTCTTCGACGTCGACGGCACCCCGCTGCTCGCCTCCGAGGCGCTCCGCCATGCCCCCGTGCTCGTGGAGCGGGGCCGGTTCGCGCCCGTGACGCGGATGAACCTCGAGATGCTCGCGCTCGCCCGGCCGGCGTTCGTGGCCGATGCCGAACCGGTCGCCGCCGGCACCGCCGACGTGTGCGAGATCATGGAGATCTCCATGAACAACCTCAGTGAGCGCGGAAACGCCGCCGACGTTGACTTCCTAGCCCGCGTCGAGCTGCTCTCGGCCGTGCACAAGCGTGTGCTCGTGAGCGACCTTCCCACGTTCTACGCACTCGCGGAGTATCTCGCCGAGAGGTCGGTGGCACGGGCGGGGTTCGTCATCGGCGTGCCGCTCCTGCGGGAACTGTTCAACGAGACCTTCTACGCCGATCTGGCCGGTGGCATCCTCGAGGCGTTCGGCCGGTTGTTCACGCGTCGGGTGCGGCTCTACGTCTACCCGACCCGTGCTGCCGACGACGGCCGCGTCATCACGGCCGATTCGCTCGACGTCCCCCCCCACCTCGCGCACCTGCTTGAGCACCTGCGGGCCAACGGCATGATCCGCGGGCTGCCCTGCGACGAGGCGACGCTGCGCACCTACTCCAGCGAGGACGTGCGACGCAGCATCTGCGACGACGACCCGTCATGGAAAGAACTCGTCGCGCCGGAGGTGGCGGCCCACATCGAGGCGCACGGGATCGCCGGATTCACCTGCGACGTATGACCGCTGGCCGCCTGCGCGTCGCGGACCATTCCCGGGCGGGGTGCCTTGAACTGCGCGGATGACGAGATGTATATGTTCGCGGTGCGCATGGAATGTCTCACCCCCACAGAGCGTTACTTTCCTGCGTCGCTTGTAATTCGACATGGTTCAACTAGTATTCTCGTATCTGCGACGTGGCGACATGCCTCCGTCGACGGCGGTCGGACGTGACGAGCACGCCCCGGCAAGCCGCATGTCCCTTCCCCCGAGAGGATCCAACCGCGATGGTCGAGAAGAAGCCGGCAGCCGAGAAGAAGGCACCCAAGGGCGTGAACAAGTCGGCCGAGATCCGCAAGGTCGCCGCCGCCATGAAGGAGAAGGGGGAGAAGCCGCGGCCGGTAGTCATCATCGCCACGCTCAAGAGCAAGGGCATCGAAGTCGTCAGCCCTCAGGTCAGCAACGTGCTCAAGAAGATGGGGTTTCGTCCACGCAAGCGGCGCAAGAGCGGCGCGGGCCCGAAGGCCGCGGCCACCGCTCGGAAGGCCTCATCGGGCCGTGCCGGTGACGTGTCGGTCGAGGACCTGATCGCCGCCAAGCGGGTGGTCGGACAGTTCGGCGGCGCCGACCGTGCCCTGGCTGCGATCGCCGCGCTCAAGCGGTTCGAATCCTGACCGGTCGAGCGGTCGGCCACATGCCCGCCCGCCCACTGCGGATCCCTCGCGCCCCGCCCGGCATGCCGCGCCGGCTGCGTGTCTGGTACGTGATCACCGCGACGATCGTCTCGGCGATCGTGGCCGCGGTGCCGATGTGCCCGGTGCACGACCGGCAGGGGCGTCCGCTGTGGCGGGTCGACTACGTCCACGACGGCGACACGGTGACCTGCATCGACGAGCAGAACCGGCCGCGAAAGATCCGGCTCGTGGGTATCGACGCGCCGGAGATGGAGCAGCCGTTCGGCCGCGAGTCGCGGGCCGCCCTGGCGGCGAAACTCGCCGGCGGGCGCACGCGGGTGGCAGGGGATGCCAGGGACCAGCACGGACGGTTGCTGGGCACGCTCTGGATCGACGACCGGAACGTCAACCGGGAACTGGTGGCCGACGGCTGGGCCTGGGTGTTCGGCGGATTCAGCCCCGACCCCGACCTGCTCGACGCCGAGTCCGCGGCCCGCGCCGCCCGCCGCGGTCTCTGGGCAGGCGACCATCCGCAGCAGCCGGCCGACTGGCGCCGCGACCACCCCCCGCACCGCTGATCCTCCGCCGAGCGGATCGCTGCGGAAACGCCGCCCGCCCGCCGCGTCGGCGGCCCGCCACTTCCTGTCCGGGCCGGCGTGGTTTAGTGTGCAGGCCATGAATCGAGCCCGCGAAGTGGTCGTCACCGGTGTCGGCGTGGTGTCGCCGATCGGCATCGGCTGCGATGCTTTCTGGGATGCGCTGGTCGGCGGCACCAGCGGCATCCGGGCGATCGACATCTTCGACGCCAGTGGGCTGCACACTCCCTACGGCGGCCAGCTCGATGCCTTCGACCCGAAGCTCTACGTGCGGCCACGGAAGAGCCTGAAGGTGATGAGCCGCGACATCCAGATCGGCTTCGCGGCCGCCGATCTGGCGCTGGCCGACGCATCCATCACGGCGGGGTCGGTCGATCCGGAACGGTTCGGCGTGCTGGTGGGGGGCGACATGATCTACGCCGACATCGAGGACCTGGAGCTGACCTACCGCCGGTCGCTGCAGTCGGGACGGTTCGACTTCGGACAGTGGTCCGAGGCGATCCAGGAGGAGGTGCACCCGCTGTGGCTGCTCAAGCACCTGCCGAACATGACGGCCTCCCACGTGGCGATCGCCCACGACGCCCGTGGCCCCAACAACACGATCGTGCTCGGCGACGTCTCGAGCCTGCTGGCCGTGGGCGAGGCCGCCAGCGTCATCCGGCGCGGCTGGGCCGACGTCCTGCTCACCGGCGGCACCGGCTGCCGGCTGCACCCGACGTCGCTGGTCGCGCGGGGCGAACCGCCGCTCGGCCGGCCGGTCGACGACCATCGGCGCATCTGCAGGCCCTTCGACCGCGACCGCGACCGCATGCTCGACGGCGAGGGGGCGGCCCTCTTCGTGCTCGAGTCGCGTGAGCATGCGGAGCGCCGCGGTGCGCGGATCAGGGCGCGGCTCCTCGCCGCCGCCTCGCGCTGCGAGCCCCGTCGCGCGGACAGGCCGCTCACCGGGTCATCCCTGCGATCGGCCATGCGGGCTGCGCTCGCCGCGGCGGCCATCGACGGCGACGAGCTCGGCCACGTCAATGCACACGGCGGCGGCACCGTGGAGACCGACCGCATCGAGTCGCGGGCGATCGTCGACGCGGTCGGCGCCGTGCCGGTCACCGCTCCCAAGAGCTTCTTCGGCCACCTCGGGGCGGGCGGCGGCGCGGTCGAATTGGCCGCGAGCATCCTCGGCGTGGAGGCGGGACTGGTGCCGCCCACCCTCAACTACGACACGCCCGACCCGCTCTGCGCTGTCTCCGTCGTCCACGGGGAGCCGCTCGCCGGCCGCGCGGGCACGGCACTGGCCGTCAACCTCTGCTCCATGGGGCAGGCGGCCGCCGTGGTCGTGGCCGCGGACCGCTGAACGCCGCGTTGCCGGCGGGCGTCACGACGCTCACCACGATCCCTCGACGCCCATCGACACGCCCTGGTAGAGGATCTGCCCGCCGGAGTCGATCGAATTGGGCCGGACGTTGTCGAGATTGAACTGACGCGTGGAGGTGGCCACGCCCGCGACCCAGAGGAAATCGTATCCGGCCTGGATGGCGAAGTTGGGAGTCACCTGCCAGCCGGCCAGCAGTGTGAGATCGCCGATGAAGCCCGGGCCCACCTGGTTGGCCGACTGCTGCCACGCGAACGACCCGCGCAACACGTCCGCCTCGGGCGGTGGTGGCGGCAGGTTGTTGACGCCCGCAGCCTGCTGCTGGTTGCCGGCGAAGCTGATCGCCGGCGTGACCCGCCCGCGGACGCCCCAGTAGTAGAACTCGTTCTGGCTGATCAGCTCGCCGCCGATGTTGAGGCCCGCGAGCCAGGTCTGCGACTGGATGTCGTACGCACCGCTGAACTGGTCTGGGGCGGTGTTGTTGCGGCTGCTGCGGAACGTGAAGGCCTCGTTCACGTTCGCCAAGCGACCGCCGATGAGGAATGCCGGCAGCCAGCCCCGTTCGGCATGTCTGGTCCAACCGCCGTCGGGCGACATGATCACCTTGTCTCGACCGAGTCGCCGGTGCAGCTTGTAGTTGCATTCCAGGGCGTTGAAGTCGGAGCTGTTCGTCGACTCATATGTCTGCGCAAAGGTGAAGCCGGGCAGTCCTGGCGTGATCGTGCCGGCCAGCGGCGTCACGAGGAACGAGAGCGGCAGGGCGTGGTACGCGTCGCGGATGAAGAAGCTCATGCCGCCGTAGTAGGTCATCTCCAACGACTGGTCGCGGTCGAGGTTGTCGCGGCCGAGGTAGCGGCCGAGGGTGATTCGCCCGGCCGGCACCACGTTGAAGGGGATGCCCGGGCTCATGAACGTGCCCGCAAAGTTGGTGCCACCAGACGGGTTGCGGCGGATCGACGGGTCGTAGCCGATGACCCGCCGATAGTTGCGGCCGCGGCTCATCGACAGCACCTCCGCGGAGCCGTACCAGCGGCCGCTGGAGAACCAGTCGGCGGAGCTGGCCTCGTTCGGCATCTCGCCCAACGTGAACTCCTGGATGCGCAGGCCGTCGCCGAAGCCCGCCGAGACTTCGTCGAGCAGTTCGGGGTCGACGACGTCGCCATCCCGGACGATCTGCGGGGCGGAACGATCAGGGGACAGCTCCTCGGCCCCGTCGATCAATCCCTCGCCGAGCACCAGTTCCGGGAGCGACGAGTCCGACTCGACCGGGCCGGAGAACGGCCGCACGACGGCATCATCCTGGCCCGGTGCGACCTGGCCCGGTGCGACCTGGCCCGGTGCGACGCCGGCACAGGCGGAAAGGAATGCCAACACCAGCGGCACGACCCGCGCACGGCGAACGACATGGCCAACAAGGAGTCGCGCCGCGACCGCGCAGCCGCCCTGCGGAGGGCCGTCGCCGCGGCGGCGCGTGGATACGCCGGTCGCTGCTGCGCTGCTCACGGGTGGGCTGTTCAAGGATGCGTTGATCACGGATACGTTGATCAAGGGTGTGCGCTGCTCGAGCGCGGCCGATGGTCGGAATAATCGACACAGTCCGCACAGTTCATCGTCACGCGCCCAGCCGGTTCCACAGTCATTTTCGGCACAGAACGCCTCGGACCGCCCCCCTTCTCCAGCTTCACGCGCCCACTGCCCCCCCTGCCAGGCCGCATCCGCCTCACAACCGTCGATCCCATCCGCACGATGCACTCCGCCCGGCGACACGTCCGATGCATGGGGAGGACGCCCCGGCACGACCGCCGGGCTGGAGACGCCGATGCAAGCGATGCGGGTCAAGCGACAACACGTTCTGCTCGTCGGCCTGCTCCTGTTCCTCGCGGGCGTGCAGTTCCGGGTCGTCGACTCGTTCACGCTGAGCGAGCGGTCCAGCACGTTCGTGACCGCGCAGCTCGGCGGACAGCTGGCCACGCCGGTCCAGAACCTCTGGCAGAACACCGCTTCCCGCAAGGTGGTGCGACCCCCGCGGTGGCTCGGGCTGGCGCTGATGTCGCTCGGCTCGGTGCTGACGCTCAAGAGCTTGTCGATGCGTTCGGCCGGCTGAACCGACGGACGGCCGCCTCCCGAACACGGGGCGACGCCGTCCCGCCGCGGCGGCGTGGGGCCGGCCTCACCTCGCCCTTCAGGCGACGACGTCGCGGATGACGTGCCCATGCACGTCGGTCAGCCTGATGTCGCGACCGCTGAAGCGGTACGTGAGCCGCGTGTGGTCGATGCCCAGGAGGTGCAGCATCGTGGCGTGCATGTCGTGGATCATGAACTTCTTCTCCACGACCCGATAGCCGAAGTCGTCGGTGGCGCCCGTGATCGTGCCCCCCTTCACGCCGCCGCCCGCCATCCACATCGTGAAGGCCTGCGGGTTGTGATCGCGGCCGTCCGTCCCCTGGGCGAACGGCGTGCGACCGAACTCGCCGCTCCAGACCACGAGCGTCGAATCGAGCATCCCCCGCTGCCGCAGGTCGCGGATGAGCGCGGCGATCGGCTGGTCCACGGCACGCGCGTTGTTGGCATGCCCCTCCCGCAGCTTCGAATGCTGGTCCCAGCGGTCGGCGCCGACATTCGGGCAGGTCAGCTCCACGAACCGCACGCCGCGCTCCACCATCCTGCGGGCCAGGAGGCACTCGGCCCCGAAAATCTGCGTCGGCTTGTACTCGGCCTCGAGGCCGTAGGCCCGCTTCGTGGCGGCCGACTCGGCCGACAGGTCGAGCAGGTCGGGCACCTGCGTCTGCATGCGGTAGGCCAGCTCCTGGTTGGCGATCGCGCTTTCGAGCGCGTCGGGGGCCGTGCCGCCGGCCGAGAGCCTGTCGGCGAACGCGCCGTCGAGCCGACGGGCGAGGTCGAGCTTCGCCTGCTGCTGCGCCGCGGCCCGCTCTCCGCGGCGGACGTTCGCGAGGCCGACGGCATTGGGCTTGATGACCGAGCCCTGGTAGGTGGCCGGCAGAAAGCCATTGGTGAAGTTGTCGAGGCCTCCCGGCGGGATCAGGCCGCCGTTGATCACCATGTAGCCGGGCAGCTCGTCGTTCTCCCTGCCCAGCCCATAGGTCGTCCACGCTCCCATGCTCGGCCGGCCCTGCAGGCCGCTGCCGGTATGCAGGAAGTAGTTGGCGTTGGTGTGCTCGGGAAACTCGCTCGTCATCGAACGGATGATGGCCAGTTCGTCAACGACCGAGCCCATGTGCGGAAAGAGCTCGCTCACCGGGATGCCGCTCTGGCCGTACGGCTGGAACGTCCACGGGCTCGGCAGCACCGAGCCGACGTTGTTGAACTGCGTGGCGTCGACCTTGAAGAGCGCGTGCGGATCCTTGCCGGCGTGCTGCTCGAGCGCGGGCTTCGGGTCGAAGCTGTCGACCTGCGACACGCCACCGTCCATGTAGAGGAAGATCACGCTCGACGCCCGAGCCGGGTGGTGCAGGGCCGGCAGCACGCCGCTCGAGGCCGCGAGGCTGCGGTCGCGGGATAGCAGCGCCGCGGCCGCCACGGCCCCGAAGCCGCAGCTCGCCATGCGCAGCGACTCCCGCCGCGACACTGCCGCTGCGCGGTCTCGGCCACAGGGGTGCATGGACCGTGTCATGGAACGAAGACGAACTCCTTGGCGTTGATGAGCGCATGGGCCAGGTCCGCCCACGCCGCCTCCTGCCGCGGCTGGTGCGCGAAGTCGCCGCCGTGCAGCCGGGCCTGCGCGGCGAGGAAGCCGATCGCCGCCGTCCGCTCCTCCGCCGAGGGCGGCCGGGCGAAGGCCTCGCGGTACATGCGGTCGATCCGCCGCTCCGGAGGAAGCGACTCGTCGGCGAGCGTCTTTTTCGCCCACAGCGCCGCCTGCTCCGCAACGAAGGGGTCGTTCATCAGCGTCAGCGCCTGCGCGGGGACGTTGGTCACGTTCCGCCGGCCCATCGCCTGGAACGGCACCGGCATGTCGAAGGCGGTGAGGAAGCTCGGCATGAAGTTGCGGCGGACGCGGGTGTAGAGGCTGCGGCGGCCGGCGCCGTCGAGCGGGCCGGAGGCGGGCTTGCCGCGGCCGTCGTGAAACTCCGTGATGAACACCTCGACGCTGGGACCCCCGACCGCGCGGTCGAGCCGGCCCGACACGGCGAGGATCTTGTCGCGGATCGCCTCCCCCTCCAGCCGCCGCAGCGGGTGGTGGTGCACGAGCAGGTTGAGCGGGTCCTTCTCGACGGCCCGCGGGTCCCGCGCGCCGCTCATCCGCCACGTGCTGCTGGTCACGATCTCCTTGACGAGCCGCTTGATGCTCCAGCCCTCGTCGCGAAACCGCACGGCCAGGGTGTCGAGGAGCGCCCGGGCCTGCGGGTCGGCGGCCGCCTCGCCGAGCTTGCCGAAGTTGTCGGTCGTGGGCACGAGGCCGCGGCCGAAGAGGTGGTGCCAGATGCGGTTGACGATCACACGGCTCGTGAGCGGATTGGCCGCATCGAGCACCCGTGCGGCGAGCTCGAGCCGTCCCGAGGAGTGGGCCGGCCAGGCCGGCTGCCCCGCCCCGTCGATCGCCTCGAGGAACCGCCGCACCGACAGCTCACCCGGCCGGGCCGCCGAGCCCTTGAGCAGCACGAACTGGTCGACGCCGTTGCCGTCGAGCATCGCCGGCGCGGTCGCCGAGACGAGTTTCACGTCGGCCAGGATCGCGGCCCGCGCCGTCGCCAGCGACTCGGCCCGGGCGATGACGCGGCTCGCCGCGGCGGCGTTCCAGTCGAACTCCGGCGCCGCCAGCAGGCGGTTGAGCGCCGCCGCCACGGTGGGATCGGTCCGTCGCGGCTCGTCGGCCGTGGCGACCACCTCGGCCACGTCCACGGCCCCCTCGCTGGCCGCATATTCGACGTGCACGAGATGCCCTGCATCCCATGCCATGTCCTTCCGCATGTCCTGGCGGATCCATTTCCACTGCCCCTGCGTGTCGATCGTCATGACGTGGCTGCCGTAGAGCGGCCCGCCGGAGAGGAGCACGTGGCCGTCGACGACGGTGTTGATCTGCAACTTCCCGCGGACGCGATGCCAGAGCACGCCGCCGGTGACCCGTCGCTTCGGCGTGCGCAGCACCCGGCCCGCACGATCGACCGCGCCGAGCGGAGCGGGATCGCGTTCGCCCGTCGACCGCGTCGTCGACCAGATCGAATCGCTATGGGCGTGGCCCACGGGCTCGACCCGCAGCTGCCGCGGCCGACCCTCGACCGGCGGCTCGAGCACCGGCGTGCCGGCCGGCACCACCTGCCAGGCCGCGCCGTCGGCGATGATCGGCGTGGCCGGACCGTCGCCCGTGTAGTCGGCGATCGCGGTCGTCCCCTCCGCAGCCGGACGCCCGCGGGGCTGGTCGATCCCGGCCAGCGGCGCACGGCCCGCAGTGCCGAGCGGCTCCGCGAGCAGGGCGAGCAGTTCGGCACGGGCCGCCCGGTCGGCCCCCTCCAGCCGCCGCGCCACCCGCCGGTTGGCCTCGAGCGTCTCGAAGGGCACCTGCCGGTAGCTGCTCGACATCACCATGCCGGCGAGCGCGTAATAGTCCTCGTTGGAGATGGCGTCGAACTTGTGGTCGTGGCAGCGGGCGCAGCCGAGCGCCAGCCCGAGGAACGCCTTGCCGAACGTGTCGACGCAGTTGTCGACCCGATCGGCCTCGTCCTGCGCGATGTCGACCGGCGAGTGCACTCCCTCGCCCAGGAACCAGAAGCCGGTGCCGACCACCGACTCGTTCGCCCCGGTCGCGTCGATCCGGGAGTCGGCGACGAGATCCCCGGCGATCTGCTCGCGGACGAACTGATCGTAGGGCAGGTCGGCGTTGAATGCGCGGACGACCCAGTCGCGGTAGCGCCAGGCATTGGGGATCGCGAAGTCGAATTCGTGGCCTCGCGACTCG
>JBILVO010000030.1:0-34609 GCA_044370415.1 Pirellulales bacterium | reverse complement strand
CCTGGCGGGCGGCAGCTTCCTCGATCTCGTCGGCCTCGTGCGGCAGTCGCAGGCCGCCACGCCTGCTGCCCCGGGCCCGCAGCGACCGCCCGCGAACTGCATCCTCATCTGGATGGACGGCGGGCCGACCCACCTCGAGACCTTCGATCTCAAGCCCGACGCCCCGAGCGAGTATCGCGGCGAGTTCGTGCCGATCCGCACGAACGTGCCCGGCATGGAAATCTGCGAGCACATGCCACATCTGGCGAAGATCGCCGACAAGTACGCGATCGTCCGCAGCGTGCACCACAACCAGGGCAATCACGGTGCCGGCAACCACTACATGATGACCGGCGCCCCGCCGCGGATCCCGGTCGGCTGCGGCGCCTACGTGAGCTTCCATCCGAGCATGGGATCGGTCACCGCCCACGAGCGGCAGGCGCCCCACGGCCTGCCGAGCTACTTCTCGCTGCCGAGCATGACGAGGTCGGGCGGCCCCAACTTCCTCGGCGCCACCTACGCGCCCTTCGTCGTCTCCGACGACCCCAACGGCAAGGACTTCCGCGTCCGCGACCTCTCGGTGCCGCGCGGGCTCGACGAGGGCAGGTTCCTCGCACGGCGCGATCTGCGCAAGCTCGTCGACCGTCTGCCGAGGATCGAGGATCCGGCGGCCGGGGATCCCGTCCGCGTGCTCGACGACTACTACGAACGGGGCTACGACCTCGTCACCTCTTCCGAGGCCCAGCGGGCCTTCCAGATCGAGCAGGAGACCGATGCGGTCCGCGACGCCTACGGCCGCAACCCGTTTGGCCAGCGGCTGCTCTTGGCGAGGCGCTTGGTCGAGGCCGGGGTGCCGTTCGTCACGATCAACGACGCCGGCTGGGATGACCACTCGGAGCTGTGGAGCAACCTCCGCAAGCGGCTGCCCCCGTGGGATCAGGCCGTCGCGGCGCTCATCGGCGACCTCTCGCAGCGCGGGCTGCTCGACACGACGATGGTGATCGCCTTGGGAGAGTTCGGCAGGACACCGAAGATCTCGACAGTTCCCGGGCGGGCCACCTCCGGCCGCGACCACTGGGGCAGCGCCATGTCGATCCTGTTCGCCGGTGGCGGCACGCCGGGCGGGCAGGTGATCGGCAGGACCGACCGGCTCGGCCACGCTCCCGACGAGCGGCCACTGTCGCCCGAAAACTTCGTCTCCACCGTCTACACGAAGCTGGGCATCGATCCCGGCAAGCACTACATCACCCCGGCCAACCGGCCGGCCTTCCTGGTCAGCGACCCAACGCCGATCCGGGAGCTGATGGGCTGATGCGCCGGCGCGTGGGCAACGCGAGCCGCGGCGCCGGCAGAGCCGCGTTGATCGCGGTCGCGTGCTTGTGTGCAGCGACCGGGCTCGGCGCCGACAAGCCTGCCGATAAACCTGCCGACAAGCCGGCGGAGAAGCTCGCCGTGAAGCGGTTCCTGCCGGCGGGTGCGACGGCCGGCGGCACGGTCGTGGTGAAGGCCGAGGGCTCGTTTCCGCGATGGCCCGTCCGCGTCTGGACCGACCGCGGCGGCACCATCTGGACGCCGCGGGAGGAGAAGGGCTCGTTCGACGTCGCCGTCGCCGCGGATGGCGTCGGCGTCCACCGCGTGCGGGTCCACGACGACGCCGAGGCCGCCACGATCCACCGCTTCGTCGTGGGCGCGGTGCCGGAGGTGGTGGAGGCCGAGCCGAACGACCGGCCGCAGGAGTCCCAGGCCGTCTCGACGCTGCCGGTGACGGTCAATGGCGTGCTCGACAAGGCGGGCGACGTCGACGGCTACGGTGTGCAGCTCGAGGCGGGGCAGACGCTCGTGGCGGCGGTCGACGCCCATGGCGGGCCGGGGTCGCCGCTCGACGCCGTGCTCGAACTGGTCGATGAACGCGGCGGCTACCTTGCCCGAAACCTCGACGCCCGAGGCCTCGACCCGCGGATCGTCTTCAAGGCAGCGCGGTCGGGCCGCCACGTCGTCCGCGTCTACGGATTCCCGGCCGATCCCAATCAGACGATCGGCTACTCCGGCGGGGCCGACCACTTCTACAGGCTCACGCTCACCACCGGTGGGTTCGTCGTCGCGACGCTGCCGGCCGCGGTGTCTCGCAGCGGCACCACGGCGGTCGTGGCGAGCGGCTGGAACCTGCCTGTGGGCCTCGCGGCGGCTCCGCTCTCTGCACGGCCACATGGCGACTCGGTGTGGGCGTCGTTTCCCGGCGTCGCTGGCGCGGTGCCGCTGCCCGCCGTGGTCGCGGAGCGGCTGCCGGTCGCGTCGACGGATGCGGCTGCCGCTGCGATCGAGCCACCGCTGGTCGCCAGCGGGCTCTTCACCGCCGCCGATCAGGAGCTCGTCGTGCGGATCGCGGCGAAGAAGGCGCAGCCGCTGCTCGTGGCGGTCGAGGCGAACGGGATCGGCTCCGATGCCGAGGCGGTGCTCGACATCCGTGGAGCCGACGGCCGCAGCCTCTTGTCGAAGTCGGACCGCGATCCTCCCGCCGCCTGGACGCCGCCTGCAGATGGCGACTACGCGTTCACGGTCCGCGACCGCCGCGGCTCGTTCGGGCCCGGCCACGTTTTCCGGCTTCCGGTCGTCGCGTCGGAGCCCGAGGTCGCCGCGACCGGCGAATTCGACGCGATCACGGGCAAGGTCGGCGGCACGCTCGACCTGGCGATCACGGTCGAGCGGCTGCGGGGCTGGAAGGAGCCGGTTGAGTTCGTGCTCGTCGACCCGCCGGCGGGCATCACGGCCGACCCCGTCACATCGGCGGCCGACGGCGAGTCGGCGAAGAAGGTGACGCTCACGCTCAAGGCGGCGAACGCATGGAACGGCCCGATCGCCGTGGCGGCCCGCCGCCCGGCGCAGGCCGAGGCCGCGGCGACCAGCCCCATTGCGACCGTGCGGTTCGGCAAGGAAAAGCTGCCGCTGGTGTGGGCGACGGTCGCGCCGTAGCCTCTGGCACGGCGGCAACGACGATCAGGTGCTGGCCAGGGAACGGCCAGGGGGGGTCATCATGCAGACTCGACGACGACACGGGTTCAAAAGCCGGGGGGGGCGGCTCGCGGCGGCGGTCGTGCTGGCGGTCCACGGCGTGTCGCCCGCCGCAGCCGCGGAGCCGCTCTTCGTCGCCGAGGCCTTTACGCCGGTCGGCAGCTTCACGCCGGGGATCGAGGGCCCGGCCTGCGATCGCGACGGCGCGGTCTATGCGGTGAACTACGGCCGCGAAGGCACGGTCGGCCGCGTGGCGCCGGACGGCACGGCGGCGGTCTTCCTCGCCCTCCCCGGCACGAGCGTGGGCAACGGCATCCGCTTCGGCGTTGACGGCACGATGTTCATCGCCGACTACGTCAACCACAACGTCTTCCGCGTCGCTCCGGGAGGCCGCGAGCCGCAGGTCTTCGCCCACGATCCGCGGATGCACCAGCCCAACGACCTGACGATCGCGGCCGACGGCACGCTCTACGCGAGCGACCCCGACTGGAAAGCGGGCACCGGCCAGCTCTGGCGGATCGACGTCGACGGCACCGCGACGCGGCTGGCGGAGGGGCTCGGCACCACCAACGGCATCGAACTCTCCCCCGACGGCACGACGCTCTACGTCAACGAGAGCGTGCAGCGGAACGTGTGGGCCTTTCCGGTCCGCGCCGACCGCACACTCGGCGAGAAGCGGCTCATCCGCCAATTTCCCGACCACGGCTTCGACGGCATGCGGTGCGACACCGCCGGCAACCTCCACATCACGCGCTACGGCAAGGGAGCCGTCGTGGTGATGACCCCCGCGGGTGAGATCCTCCGGGAGGTCGACGTGCTCGGCGCGAAGCCGAGCAACATCTGCTTCGGCGGCCCCGACGGCCGCACGGTCTACGTGACCGAGGTGGAGCACACCCGGCTGGTGCGGTACCGCACCGACGTGCCGGGCCTGTCGTTCACGAGATTCGCCCCCGCTGCGGGAAGGTAACCCACGCTACGGACGTGGCCCCGCGCCCGTTCGCCGGACCGTGCGACGTGTGCCCGCTGTCCTCAGTCCACGGGCCGGATGCGTGCGGCGAGCCACAGGCTCGCGAGCGTGATCGCCGCGGCGAGGATGCCGACCGTCCCGAAGTGTCGCAGTGGCTCACCAGCCCCACCGGTGACGATCAAGCCAGCGCACGTCGTCCCCAGGCCACTGGCGACGTGCTGCACGGACGAGTTGACCGACATGAAGCCGCCGCGGCGGCGTGGCTCGATGCTCGCGGTGATCAGCGCCATGGCGGTCACCATCCGGCCTGCGTTGGTGGCCATCAGGACGGCCGTCACCTGAGCCGCGCCGAGGATGCCGACGGCCGGAAGGTTCGTCAGCACGAGCATCATCCCGGCCGACATGGGCACGATGCCGCAAAACACGGGCAGCGGGCCGAAGCGGTCGACGAGCCGGCCTGTCAGCGGCGTGGTCAGGAGCGTGAGCAGCCCCCCGGTGATGAAGATGGCGGGCAGCTGGTCCTGGGTCACGCCCACGTTGGCGACCAAGGAGGTGCTGATGAAGGGGATCACGGAGAACGCACCGACCATCAGCATGGCGATGAGCGCGAAGCCGCGGACATGGGCGGGAACCGTGAGGGTGTCGAGCAGGCGAGCGAAGGGATTCCGCCGCGTGTCGTCCACGTGGGCGGCCAGCGGCGGCAGCGACCACGCGGCCAGCCCGACCAGCGGCAGCCCCAGCGCCGCCAAGGCGAAGAACGGCGCCTGCCAGGCGATCCGGGTGCCCAACGCGATCCCCAACGGCACGCCCACCACCGACGCGACGGCGAAGGCCAGCATGAGCGTGCCCGTGGCGCGGCCGCGGCGCTCGGGAGGAAACACGTCCGCCACGATCGCGAGGGCCAATCCGCCGTGGATGCCGCCGAAGCCGCCGGTCACGGCCCGCGCCGCCAGCAGCAGCGGGAAGCTGGTCGCCAGCCCGCACGCCACCGTGCCCATGAGCAGGCCGAGCGAGAGGAAGAGGTAGGCCGCCCTCCGTGGCACGCGGTCGAGCCAGGGGGCCGCCAGGAATCCGACGAGCCCGGCCGTGAGAGTGTACGCCGACACGACCCAGCTGAACCGCCGGGCGTCGATCCCCAGATCGTCGAGCAGCTGCGGCCCCAGCGGCATCACGATCATGAAGTCGACGATCGCGACGACCTGCAGCGCCGCCAGCGCGAAGAGGATCGCGGTCTCGCGGCCAGCCATGCCATCTCCCGGCACGTCGGGCGGGGGCGGGTCGACGGTGGACGTGGCTGCCACGATGGCGGGCACTCGATCCGGGGGGCGTCCGATCCTTGCGGCAAGGTCGCGGGCTGAACTATACCTGAATCGCAGGCCGCATCGTCGCCCCGTTCCGCACGATGATGCCTGCGGTGCAGGTGCGCCGCCCCAGGCGACCGGCCGCTTCCGAAATCCCCAGCTCATCAATCTCCAGTCCATCCTGCCCCGATGCTGCATCACCTGCTCAAACATGCGCTCGAGATCGACCCGGACAGGCCGATCGTCGAAAGCGACGGCTCGTTGGACCACGGCCGCTGAGCTCGAGCGGCTGGCGTCACGGCTGGCGTCGGGCCTGGCGGCGGCCGGCCTCGAGGAGGGGGATCGGGTGGCGTTCCTGCTGCCGAATGGCCTCGAGGCGATCGTGTGCTACCTGGCGTGCTTCCGGATGCAGTTCGTCGTGGTGCCGCTCGATTACCAGTACCACCCGCTGCAGATAGGCTATGCGTTGGGGCACAGCGGGGCATCGATTGTGATCGCTGATCACGGACGCATCGCCGGCCTCGACGAGGCGGGAGTCCTTGGGGCGGTGTCGCGGGTCGTCGTCGTCCGCGGCGGAGCCGCGGACGGAAAGCGGCGGTCGTTCGAGTCGCTGCTCGGCGCCGAGCGGCTTCTTTCCGCCGATTCCCCGCATGACGACGCCCCGGCGGTGATGATCTACACGTCCGGGACGACGTCCCGCCCGAAGGGCGTCGTCCTCTCGTACGGTGCCCTGTCCACCGGCGTCCACAAGTACCTCTCGCGTGTCATCCTCACGCCGGATGACGTCGCGCTGATTGCGACATCGCTCTCCCGGCCGCTGGCGCTCCGCTGCCAGCTGCTGCCCACCCTCTGGGCGGGAGGGCGTGTCAGCCTGGTGGGGCGGTTTACCGTCGACAGCTACGTCGACGCCCTGCGTCGGCCTCCGGCCAAGACGTTTTTCACGCTCACCCCCGCCGGCATGGCGCAGCTGCTGGCGAGTCCCGAGTTCCGGGCCTGCGACTTCAGCCACCTCCGCCTCTGCCTGGCGGGCGGTGACCGCGTCCCCACGAGGGTTCTCGAAGACTTCGAGCGGGTCACGGGCGTTGCGGCCACCGAACAGTGCGGCTCGACGGAGACGGGGCCGTTCGCCATGAATCCGCCCTTCGGCCTGAAGAAACCGGGATCGGTCGGGCCGCCGGTGCACGGGGTCCATGTCGCGGTGGTGAACGAACACGGCGCGGATGTGCCGACCGGGACGGTTGGCGACATCCGGGTCAGTGGCCCCGGCATCATGGACGGCTACTGGAACGATTCGGCCATGACCCGGAAGACCCTCCAGAGGGGCTGGGTTCACACCGGGGATCTCGGGCGGTACGACGAGGATGGCTATCTCTGGTTCGTCGGACGGAGAAAGGATGTGATCGTCCGCCTCATGAACGGCGGCGCAGACAAGGTCGCGCCCCTCGAGGTGGAGGCGGCACTGTCCGAGCACCCGGCGGTCCGCGAATCCTGCGTCATCGGGGTGCCTGACGCCGTATGCGGCGAGGCTCCGCATGCCTACGTCGTCCTGCAGGCGGGCGCCGCGGCCGACCCGCAGGCGCTGCAGGCATTCGTCGCCGGCCGGCTGGCGGAATTCATGGTGCCGGCCGAAGTGCACCTCATCGCCGAGATGCCCTACAAGGGGCCGGGTAAGATCGACCGCGAGCTGTTGCGGATGCGGGCCATCACCGCCGCCTTGATCGAGCAGGTGCCCTTCTTCAAGAACGCGAGCGGCGACTTCCTGCGGGACGTCATCCCGCGGTTGGATGCGCGCGAGTTCGCCCCTGGCGATGTCGTCGTGCACGAGGGGGACGTCGGGGACGAGATGTATTTCCTGACGAAGGGGCAGGTCGAAGTGGTGCAAGGGCGTCCGCAGCAGCGGCTGGCGGTCGTGCGGGAGGGGGCGTTCTTCGGCGAACTGGCGATCCTCACCGATGCCCCCAGGGCGGCCACGATCCGGGCTCTGACCGACGTCGAGGTCTACGCCCTCCGTCGCGACGCGGTCCTCCAGCTCGCCCGGCTCCATGCGGATTTCAACCGGTATCTGCAGGACTCCGCCCGGCAGTACGCGAACTCCCCGGAGGCGGCAGGCGACTGAGCCTGCCGCAGGGGAATCCTGCATGCCGTGGCTGGCGGGCCACGACACGATGCCGAAGCGGCGCTGCTTTTCGCTACAACTGTATCTGTGGCCAAGATCTGTGGCCAAGGCGTCGGGAGTGGACGCGGAGATTGTGGAGACTGCCGCCGTGACCTGTTCGCCCGCCGCCGACCTGGCCGCCGCCCTGCACCGGCAGCGGGCGCTGCCCCTCTTCACCTGCGGCGACCCCGCCGACGGCGTGCGGGTGCTCGAGGCGGTGCATGCCGCCGGCTTCCCGATCGTCGAGTTCACCAACCGCGCGCCAGGCAACGTCGACGTGTTCCGCGCGCTCGTCGCCGAGGCCGCGCGGCGGCTGCCGGGCCTCGTGCTCGGCGCCGGCACGATCCTCGACGTCGCGCAGGCCGAGGCCTTCCATGATGCGGGAGCGGCGTTCATCGTCGCTCCCCACCTCGACGAGGAGGTCGGACGCTGGTGCGCGGCCCGTCATGTGCCCTGGTGCCCCGGCACCGGCACCGTGACGGAGATGATGCGGGCCCAGCGGCTCGGGGCCGCGGTGATCAAGGTGTTTCCGGCCGACTCCCTCGGCGGCCCCGCCTTCCTCAAGGCGGTCCGCGGGCCACTCCCCTGGCTGCCGCTGATGCCGTCGGGCGGCGTCTCGCTCGATCCTGAGAACCTCCGCGACTGGTTCGCCGCCGGCGCGCACTGCGTCGGCATCGGCAGCCAGCTCGTCGACACAGCGTCGATCGCCGACCGGCGATTCGACGTGATCGCCGCCCGCGCCCGGCAGCTCGCGGCCGCGCTCGCCACGATCGAGTGACGCCACGGCCGCTGCCGCCGCCACCAGCGGCGGATAACTTTATCCACGGCCTCCTAGGCCAGGATCTCGGTGACGATCCGGGCCTCCTGCCGGTCGGTGAGCGTGGCGTTCACGCCCGCCCGCGAGAAGGCGAGCCGGGCGTGGTCGAGGCCGAAGCAGTGCAGGAGCGTGGCGTGCCAGTCGTAGTGGTGCACGACATCCTTGACCGCCTTGTGGCTCCACTCGTCGGTCTCACCGTGCACGTGGCCCGCCCTGAAGCCGCCGCCCGCCACCCACTGCGAGAACCCGTAGGTGTTGTGGTCGCGTCCCCAGGTCTCGCGGCCCTTGTCGTTCTGCCGCACCGGCAGCCGGCCCATCTCGCCCCCCCAGTGCACGACGGTGGTGTCGAGCAGCCCGCGCTGCCGCAGGTCGGCCACGAGCGCCGCGGTCGGCTTGTCGACCGCCTGGCAGAGCTTCGGCAGCGTCGTGACCAGCGCGCTGTGCTGGTCCCACGACTGGCCGTTGTTGAGCACCTGCACGAAGCGCACACCCCGCTCCACGAGCCGCCGTGCAATCAGGCACCGCGTGCCGTAGTCCTGCGTCTCCTTCTGGTCGATGCCGTACATCCGCCGCACGTGCTCGGGCTCCGACGCGATGTCGAGGGCCTCCTTGGCCGAGACCTGCATCCGTCCGGCGAGCTCGTAGCTGGCGATCCGGGCGGCGAGGTCGTTCTCGCCGGGCTGCTCGGCGAGATGACGCTCGTTGAGCGACCTCAGGAGCTCGATCTGCCGTTGTTGAGCGGTGCCGGCCAGCCGGGCCGCGGGGTCGAGGTTGAGGATTCGCGGCTCCTGCGCCCGCACGAGCGTGCCCTGGTAGATCGAGGGGAGCCAGCCGTTGGTGAAGTGGGCCTCCTGGAACGTCGGGAGGCCCGACGGATGCCCGAGCACCATGTAGGCAGGCAGGTCGCGGGTCTCGCTGCCGAGGCCGTAGGTGAGCCACGCGCCGAGCGCCGGCCGGCCGCTCGTCACGGTGCCGGCGTTCATGGCGTTGAGGCCCTGGAGGTGGTTGCTCACGCCCGACTGCATCGAGCGGATGAGGGTGATCTCATCGGCCATGCCGCCGAGGTGCGGAAGCAATTCGCTCAGCTCCATGCCGCAGGAGCCGCGCGGCGCGAATGTCCAGGGAGAGCCGAACACCTTCGACGACGCCTCGGCCACGTTGTCGAACTTGAGCTCGCCGGGAAACGCCTCGCCGTCGTACTTCTGCAGCATCGGCTTCGGGTCGAAGAGGTCCATCTGCGACGGTCCGCCCATCATGAACAGCGAGATCATCGCCGTGGCCCGCGGCCGGAAGTGCGGCGGCTTGGGCAGCGTGTCGAACCGCTTCGGGCCGTCGAGGGCCGGCTTGGCCGGCGCCGCGAGCAGGCCCTCGTCCTCGAGCAGGCTCGCCAGCGCCAGCGAGCCGAGGCCGAAGCCGCCCGCGTGGAGGAGGTGGCGGCGGGAGCAGAGCAGTGGTCGCGTCATGGCAGAATCTCCGGCAGCGTGTCTTTCACGCTGTGGCGCAGGCCGCCGGGGCCGGTACGAGTTCCCTCGCTGTGGCCGAAGCGGCCAAACGCTCCGGATCCTCGCACCGATCCCCGGCTCCCGGATCGTGTTGGAGTCATCGCACCAGTCGAAGCGTGCCCTGCAGGCGGCACTCGGCCTGGCTGGAAGTGGAGAGAACTCGTAAGGCGCGTCATCGCTTCAGTTCACGTAGAGGAAGAGGGTCGAACTCATGAGCACCTGGCAGTAGCTGGCGAGGGCCTCGGCCTGCGGGTCGGCGGCCGGGGCATCCTTGGCCGGCGGGTGGGCGGCGTGGAAAATCCGCAGCGACTCCGCCTGCTCGGCGACGTGCGCGAGCGCCTCGACTGCCTCGGCGTCGGTCGGCTCCCGCGCCGTGAGCAGCCGCCACACCCGCGCGATCTGGCCGCGGAGGTCGCCGGGGAGCTCCCGCCGCACCCGGGCCGCCAGCTCGAGCGACGTGCCGAGGACGAAAGCGTCGTTGAGCATGAAGAGCGACTGCGGGGCCACCGTCGTGCAGCCCCGCTGCTCGCAGTTGGGCAGCATCGTGGGCGCGTCGAACGTGCCGAGCACCGTCAACGGCAGCGACCGCCGCGACGTCATGTAGATCGATCGCCGCAGGCCCTCGTCGCCGACCGGCAGGATCTTGACCACGTCGCCGTTGACGTTCCGCTCCTCGGTGCCCTCCATCACCCGCCCCAGCGGATCGCGGCCCACGCCCACGGGCGGGCCACCGGCCTTCGTGTTGAGCCGGCCCGCCGCCAGCAGCAGCGAATCGCGGAGCGACTCCGCGTCGAGCCTGCGGACACTCGCCCGGGCCAGGAGCACGTTGTCGGGATCGACGGCCACGGCCGCCGGATTCCTGGAGGCCTGCCGGTAGGCGGTGCTCGTGACGATGAGGCGGTGCAGGGCCTTGAGCCGCCAGCCGTCCTGCATGAACCGCGCGGCGAGCCAGTCGAGCAGCTCGGGATGGCTCGGCCGCTCGCCGGCGAGGCCGAAGTCGCCAGGAGTGGCCACGATGCCGCGGCCGAAGTGGTGCATCCAGAATCGGTTCACGAGCACCCGGGCCACGAGCGGATGGCCGCCACCGGTGAGCCACTTCCCGTAGGCCAGCCGGCGGCCGCTCGAGCCGGAGGGAATCGCCGCGGGCGCGAATGGCTCGATCGCCGGGCCGGCGAGCACGCCGAGTTCACCGGGGGCCACCGCCTGCCGCGGCTGGTCGTGATCGCCCCGATGGAAGACCTTCGTCTCCGGCACGCGGCCGCGGACTTCGGTTAGCGCCATCACGAAGTCCTCGGGAGGCTTCGTCTTGCGGAGCTCCTTCGCCTCGTTTCTGCGGTCGGTGACCTTCTTCTGTGCGTCCTTGTCGTAGAGGTCGAGCGAGTAGAGCGCCAAGGCCGAGGGATACTTCTTGATGAGCGCCGCCTGCTCGGGCGTCCGCTTGCCCGCCTCGGTGGCCCGCGCGTCACGGTAGGGCTCGCGGTCGGCCTCGGGCAGCTTGAGCACCTCCTTCTCGAAGATCTCGTCGAGGAACTTCTTCTCCATCGCCTTGGCGTCGGCCTCGATCGCCACGGCCTGCTTCTCGATCTCCGCCGCCTTGGCACGCTCCTCGGGAGTGGCCAGCGAGCAGAGCCGCTGCGCCGGCGGCCGCCACTGCTCCCAGTCGTAGGCCGGCTCGAAGATCGCCCGCAGCCTGTAGTAGTCGGCCTGCGGGATCGGGTCGATCCGGTGGTCGTGGCACTGGGCGCAGCCGACGGTGAGGCCGAGCAGCGCCGACGACACGACCTTCACCTGCTCGGCGATCACCTCGTTGCGGGCGAGCTTCTGGTCGGGGAGCGGATCGCCCGTGCCGTCGGGCGCCATCCGCAGGAATCCCGTGGCGACGAGCTTCTCACGCCGGTCCGGATCCTGCACGGCCGCCTCCGTCTCGCCGTGGACGACGCCGGCGAGCTCGTCGCCCGCCAGCTGTTCCACGAGGAACTCGTTCCACGGCTTGTCGGCCTGGATCGCCCGCACGACGTAGTCGCGGTAGTGCCAGGCATGCGGCCGCGGCGAGTCGGCCTCGGCGTGGCCGTTGGAGTCGGCGTAGCCCACGGCATCGAGCCAGTGGCGGCCCCATCGCTCGCCGTAGGCGGGTGACTCAAGCAGCCGCTCCACGAGCCGGTCGTAGGCGTCGGCTGAGTCGTCGGCGATGAACTGCTCGACCTCCTCCGCCGTGGGCACCAATCCCGTGAGATCGACCGACAGGCGCCGGATGAGCGTGCCGCGGTCGGAGTCAGTGGCGAAGCCGAGCCCCCGTTCGCGGTGCTGGGCGGCGAGAAACGCGTCGATCGGCGTCCGCACCCGGTCGGCCGGGCCATGTGCGTGCACCACGGGCGACGCGATTGGCTGAAACGCCCAGTGCTGTCGCTCTCGATCGCTCACGTAGGCTCCGGGCGGCAGCGACTCCGGCTCCGGGGCGTCGGCCATCGCCCCGGCCGTGACCCACGCCCTGATGACGGCGGCCTTCGCCGGATCGAGCCGCTTTCCCTCCTTCGGCATCTCGCCCGATTCGATCATGCGGACGAGCAGGCTCTCGTCGGGCTTCCCGGCCACGATCAGCGGCTCGCCGCTCTCGCCGGGCTTGTCCATGAACCGCCGCAGCCGCAGGTCGACGCCGCCGGAGAGGGGCTCCTCCTCGCCGTGGCACTGGGTGCAGGCGGCCTTGAGGATGGGCCGCACGTCACGGTCGAACGACGGCGGCTCGGCCGCGCGGGCGGCGAGTGCCGCCGTCGCGATCGCCGCCGCGAGGAGTGTCAGGTATTGGGGCATCGATCGATCTTCAGGATCGTGTTGGAGACTGCGACAAGGCCACGGTTCGGGGCCGCCCGTGCCCCATCGCCGGACGTTCGCTCCGGCCATCCTGGCCTCCGCTCACTCGAAGCTGACTTCGCTTCGGCATCCATGCCTCCGCTTGTCAGCTACGCCGGCTCCCGGGACACGGCCAGCCCCTCACGGACTCTTCAATCCGCGGGAGGTATACCCGGCTGTCCACGGTGCCGAGAAGACGCCGTAGGCGAGCAATCAAACTTCAAAAAAAAATTCTACCACCCACCCCAGGTGATGACTAAAGCCGCGCTGGACCCGGATCTCGGCGTCATGACGCCCGCGCGGACGCCCCCTTTCAGGCCGGGCAACGCCCGCCGTCCGGCCGCTCGTCGCACCGCGTGCCGCCGTCAGTGGTTCCAGCAGAACTCGGGGCAGTTGAAGAGCGCCCAGGTGACGTCCTCGAGCCCGCGGCCCTTCTGCGTCGTCTCCGTGAGCAGCGGCAGGAGAGACTCCCGCTCCTCCGCCGACGGCCGCCGCGTCAGGGTCACGAGGAACGCCAGCTCGAGCCGTGCGTCGTCGTCGCGGGCCATGCCGGCGATCCGGCCGGTGGCGCTGATGCCGTTGGCTGCCGCCATCTCGCGGGCGAACTTGCCGTTCATCCGCACGAGCGCCTGCGGGATCGTGGCCGGCCGCATGCGGCCGTCGCCGTCTTGGATCCGACCGTACTCGCGGACGAAGTCGTTCTCGCGCAAGAGCCGGATCGTCCGCGTGAGCAGGTGCGAGTCCTGGTCGATCGTCTGCAGCGACGTGGTGGCCACCATCGCGCCGATCACCTGCTGCGGCGTCAGCGGCGTCAGCGGAAACGCCGCCCAGGCGTCGGCCACGCGGTCGCCTCCGGCGGGCGAGTCGAGCAGCGGATGCGTCGAGGCCAGCCGGAACGCCCGCGTCGATGCGATTCCCGCGAGCAGCCGCCGCAGGTCGCGACCATGCGCCTGAAAATCGTCGGCGAGCAGGTCGAGCACGTCCGCGGGGGCGGCGCCGTCGGCGGGCCGCTCCGGCGGATCGGGCAGGTCGTCCACGGGCTCGTGCCACGCCCGGCCGAAGAGCAGCCACCAGCCACGGTTGGCGATGGCCCGGTCGAACCGCCGGTTCTCGGGGTGCACGATCCAGGCGGCGAGGTTCTCGCGGTGCGTGCCGGCTGCGGGGAACCGCTCCGGCGCGTAGGGCACCCGCGGGGGCACGTTGCGGCCGCCCGACATCGGCGCGGAGAGCGCCGCCGGCGACATCGCGTCGACCCTGTGAACGCGGCCCGGGTCGTCCTCGACGCCGACGCCCGTGAGGCGGGCCTGGGCGAAGCAGGCGGCGAGGCCCTCGAACTGAGGCTGCTTCCAGGCAGCGAACGGGTGATCGTGGCACTGCGCGCAGTCGATCCTCTGGCCCAGGAAGGCGCGGCAAGCGCGGCCGGCCAGCGTGTCGGCGTTGATGCGCCCTTGTTCCGCCGCCTGCGTGACAAAGTTCACCGCCGGGGTGTCGGTCCAGAGTCCGCGGGAGGCGACCATGTCGTGGACGATTCGATCCCACGGACGGTTCGCGTGCAGTTGGTCGGCGAGCCACGTCGTGAAACGATCGCGGCGAAAGACGATGAACTGCCCCACGTCCTCGCCGACGAGCACGGGGGCGAGCCGGCGGGCGAGCGCCTCGGCCGACCGCCGGTCGGCGAGCAGTGCCGCGATCGCCAGGTCGAGACGGTCCGGCCGCGGATCGGCCTCGAAGCGGCGGATCTCCTCGAGCGACGGGATCGTTCCCGCCAGCGCCAGCCACGCCCGTCGCAGCACGGTCAATTCCGGCGCTAGTGCGGCGGGCTCGAGGCCCGCGTCGGCCCATCGCGCCGCGAGCAGCCGATCGATGGCCGGGGTGTCTGCGGTCGGCGCGGGCGACGCCGTGTCGGCTTCGGGCGTGTGGTGTGGCCCGGCAGGCCGGGGCGGTGACCCTGCCTGCGGCTGCGTGCCGGCCAGCGGGCTGCGCGAGGCCATGACGAGTACGATTCCGATCATCGCGATCGCCACCGCCGGCAGCCAGCGGCCACGGCTCGGCGAAGATGTCATGGCAGGCCTCCGCGCACCGTGAACGGACCGCGCCTGGAACGGCGACGAACGCTCCGGAAGTCTACCGCGGGGCGAGGGCGGCCCACAGGCAGTTCATCGGTGTCGGGGCATGGCTGGGCTGACGGATCGGAAAGCTATCGCCGCATGGGCGATGTATGCTGCTTCCCGGCGTCAGGCGGCGCCGCTGACAATTGGGGGATGGTCGTGGCGACGGTCGACGACAGCCTGGCGCAGACGAGCGACGTGGACTCCATCGCGCCGTCCGTCGTGCCGTCCGTCGAGGCGGAGCCGCGGCCGCCGGTCGCGTCATTCGGTGACCTGCCCCCCTTCCCCGGCCTGCTGCGGCATCCGCTGCGGTCGGTCGGCTGGCTCGTCACGGTGGGCGTCGGGCTCGTGAGCCTCGTCGTCCTGCTGGCGATCGTGGCGGCGATTCCGGTCGTCAATTTTCTCGCGCTCGGCTACATGCTCGAGGCCGAGGGGCGGGTCGTCCGTTCCGGCCGGCTCCGCGACGGCGTGCCTTTTGCCGGGGCGCTGCCGCGGCTGGGGGCGATCGTGCTGGGCAGCTGGCTCTGGCTGCTCGTCGTGCGGCTGGTCACGCAGGCCGCGGCCGATGCGGCGCTCGTCGATCCGGGCGGTCCCGCCGCCATGCGCTGGCAGCGGGCGCAGACCGCCGCCGTCACGGTCGTGGGGCTGCACCTCGTCGCCGCGCTCTTCGCCGGGGGCGGCCTGGTGGCGTTCTTCCGACCGATCCGCAACGTCCGCCGGCTCGTCGCCGCGGTGCGGGCGGGCACCGCCTGGGGCACGGCGGCCGACGCCCTGCAGCGGGGCCTGGATCGAATCGCACCCGGCAGGCTCTTCTGGCTCGGGCTCCGCGGCTTCGTGGGAGGATTGCTCTGGCTTTTCCTGCCGACGGCGCTGTTCGCGGCGCTGCGCGACACCACGCAGCCGATCGGCGTGCTCGCCATGCTCGTCGGCGGCGTGCTCCTGGCAGTCGTACTCTCCTGGGTGCCGTTCCTGCAGGCCCGCTTCGCGGCGGAGGGGCGGATGCAGGCCTTTCGCGACGTGGCCGCGGTGCGGGAGCTCTGGCGGCGCGGGCCGATCGCGATGCTGCTGGCGGTCGTCGTGCTCTACGCCCTGTCGCTGCCGCTGTTTCTCTTCAAGGTGCTCGTGCCGCCGCGGGACGCCGTCCTCTTCCTGACGCCGATCTTCATCCTCACGATCTATCCCGCCCGGCTGGCGGTGGCCTGGGCCACGCACTGGGCGGCGAGCAGGCCGCAGCGGCGCTGGCTTGCGGTCCGCCTCGCGGCCACTGCCGTGCTCCTGCCGCTGCTGGCGTTCTATCTCTTCCTGCTCTTCTTCACGCCCGCGATCGACGCCCTCGGCCGTCGCGTGCTCTTCGACCACCACGCGATCCTGCTGCCGACGCCGTTTTGAACGATGCGGTGACGCTGACCCCTCCGACGACCACCCTGCGGACGGCGAGCCGCGGTGACAGCACGACGAGATCGGCCCGCTTGCCTCGCTCCAGGCTTCCCACTTCGGCCGCGATCCCCGCCCGCTCGGCCGGCGTGAGGCTCGCCATCCGGATCACGTCGGCAAGCGACGCCGACGTGTCGCGCCGCATCTGGCGGACCACCCGGTCCATTCCCGCGACCGAACTGGCAAGACTCCCGTCCGTCCTGCCGACGAGGCCGTCGCTCTCGAACCAGGGTCCGTCTGCGGCGGGGCCGAAGCGGTAGCGGCCGGGGGGCATGTCGAGCGCCCGGCTCGAGTCGGTCACCAGGCACAGCCGCGCCGCCCCCTTCATGCGGAAGGCGAAGTCGAGCAGCTGGCCCGCGAGGTGCATGCCGTCGGCGATCACCTCGGTGCTCATGTCGGCCGTGGCCAGCACGAACTGCTCCATGCCCGCCTGCATCGGCGTGCCGAACCGGCTGCGGAGCGACACCACCGAACTCATGGCGCACCAGAAGTGGTCGACGTGCCGCATGCCGGCGTCGAAGACGGCCTGCATCTCCTGCCAGCTGGCGTTGGAGTGGCCGCAGGTGACGAGGCAGCCGCGGCGGCGGGCCGCCCGGCAGAACTCGACCGCGCCAGGCAATTCCGCGGCGCAGGTGGCGATGCGGACGAGATCGTCGCGGAACCACTCCCGGTATTCCCGTGGATCGGGATCGCGGCGGCCGTCGCGGGCGTGGCAGCCCACCTTGCCTGCGGCGAAGTAGGGCCCGTAGACATGGACACCGCCGATCCGCGCGCCGTGCGCCGGCTGCCAGTCGTCGCGGGCGGCGCGGCAGGCGGCGAGCATCGCGGAGATCTGCCCGGGGCTGCCGGTCGTCGTCGTGGGGAAGAGCGTCGTCGTGCCGTGGTGGGCGTGCGCCAGGATTGCCGCGCGGACGGCGTCGACGCTTCCGTCCATGAAATCGGCTCCACCCCCCCCGTGCACGTGGATGTCGACGAACCCGGGGCAGATGAAGCCGCCGCGGGCATCGATGACGTCGGCACCGCGCGGCCGGCGCACCCGTTTTCCGGCCGCCGCGATCCGACCGGACTCGCAGACGACCGTGCCGTCCTCGACCAGTCCGTCGGGCAGGACGACGGTGCCGTTCTCGATGACGAGCGGTTGTGGTGCGGGATTCACTTGCCTGCGGCCGGCTTGGCCGCCGCGGAGAGGCCCAGCGCGATCGCGGGCATGCCCTTCTTGACTGAGACCTTCAGGCCCGACGTCTTCGCGCTGGCGTAGATCTCCGGCAGCAGGCTCTTGGTGACCTCCGGCATGGCCCCCATCAGGCCGTCGCTGCCGCCTTCCGTCGCGGGGGCCGCGGCCCCGGCCTTTGAGTCGTACTTGGTCACGACCGCCGTGTAGTCGCCGGGCAGCGCACCGTCGCCGGCCGTGAACGTCGACAGTTTGAAGGCCCCCGACCCATCGGTCGTGCCCGATGCCGGCCTGCCGCCCCCGTCGGGTATGAGCGTCACCGCCGCGGCGTCGACCGGCTTGCCGTCGAGCGTGACCTGGCCGGTGACCTGGACCGGCGTGGCCCGCCGCGGCCCGCATCCCGTCGGCACGACGACGATCACGAGGCACGCCAGCGGCAGCAGCCAGCGGTCAAGCAAGCAGGTCATGGGAGTTGCGCTTTCAGGCCGTCGGCCCGACAGCCGAGCCGCTGGTAGAGCGTGTGGTCGATGGTCTCGCTGATGAACCTCACGGCTCCGTCGCCGAAGACAGTGTTGACGCCGGCCGCGGCGTGTTTGCTCTTGTAGCCAAATTCGGTCTTCCAGTTGCAGCGGGCGGCGCAGGTGTCACCGCCCGGGGCGCTTGCGGCATCCGCGGCGCAGGAGTCGAAGTTGATCGGGATCAGCGTGCTCGTCAGCCCGTGGCTGCTGTTGGAACCCGCCCAGCCGTTGTTGCTGTGCGTGCTGCAGTTGACCCGCACCTCACCCATGAAGAGCGTGAAGGACAGCCCATCGCGGATGTCGCTCAACTTGCACTGCCACTGGTTGCCGCGCCGGGTGAAAACGCCCGAGGGGTTGTTCTCATTGAATCCAGTCCGCGGCCGGAAGGAACTCCAGGTCAGGGAGCATGGGCAGGCCGGGTTGCCGCTCGCGCCGCCGGCATCCTCGCTGCCCCAGGTGCCCGAGTAGTTCGAAAACGCGACCTGTGAGCCGGGGATGTTGCCGCTGTGCCCGTCGCTTGGGCAGATGAACGTCGGGATCGCGTGGTAGTTGAGCGCCTTGCCGGCGATCGACTGCGATTGCACGTTCGTATTGCTCTTGAAGTCGATAAGACTGTAGAGCGACGACTGCTCTATGAACGGCAGGATATGGACGAGCAGACCACCCTGCTCGGGATTCGGGCTCGGCGGCGCGGGCGTGGCCCATGGGAGGTCGTGCCGCCAGAAGCCGCCGGGAGGCAGTTGCTGGCGGGCGTTCGTGTAGTTTTGAATCGCCAGGCCGAGCTCTCGCATGTTGTTGCCGCAGGACGAGAGCCGGGCGGCTTCGCGGGCCGATTGGACGGCCGGCAGCAGGAGGCCGACGAGGATGCCGATGATGGCGATCACAACGAGCAGTTCCACGAGCGTGAAACCGTGTCGCGGTCTGACGGCATACCGGATAGGCGATATGAAGGCTTGCACGACGTCCCCTTTATCCCCGTGTTTCTTGGCGTAGGAAAATCCCCAATCCGCCCTGTCCACCACCCCGCCGATTCCGGGAAGTATAGCGAGTCGCATTGGCCAATAAAACCCGTATATATAGGAGGCTAGTCGACATCAGCTTTTCCCAACGGAGCCAGTGTGTCATGTCGCACGTGAAGTCGAACTCGGATGAGGGGCGCGGTGCGGTGGCGGGCCTGCCGAGCCGACGGGAGTTCGTGGGGGCGGGTGCCGCCATGGCCGCCGGGCTCATGGTGCATTCCTCGCGGGCCGCGGCGGCGGAATACGCTCCGCTGCGGCTGGGCATCATCGGCTGCGGCGGCCGCGGCGGCGGTGCGATCAACGACTCGCTGTCGATCAACGAGGGCGTCACGCTCGTCGCGGCGGCCGACCTTTATCCCGACAAGTGCGATTCCCTGCGGAAGGCGATCTCCGCCGCGCATCCCGAGAAGGTCAAGCTCGACGATGCGCGGATCCACGGCGGCCTCGACGGCTACAAGCGGGTGCTCGACGATCCGACCGTCGACGTCGTGCTCCTGACGACGTCGCCGGGGTTCCGTCCGCGCTACCTGCTCGAGGCGGTCGAGGCGGGCAAGCACGTCTTCGCCGAGAAGCCCACCTGCGTCGATCCGGCGGGCTACCGGATCTGCCTCGAGGCCCACGGCCGGGCCATCGCCAGCAAGACCGCCATCGTCACCGGCACGCAGTACCGCCGCCAGGTGAACTACGTGAACGCGGTCGACCAGATCCGCCAGGGGGCGATCGGCGACGTGATCGGCGCCACCGCCCGCTACTGCGCCGGCGGCATCTGGTACCGCACCCGCACCGAGGGGATGAGCGACGCGGAATACCAGATGAACAACTGGTACCACTTCATCTGGCTCAGCGGCGACCAGATCGTCGAGCAGGCGGTGCACAACATCGACACGATCAACTGGGTGATGGACGCGAACCCCGTCTCCGCGTTCGGGTCCGGCGGCCGGTTCACGCGGCCCGAGGACAGCGAGCTGTGGGACAACATGAACATCGACTACGAGTATCCGGACGGCCGGATCGTGTCGTTCATGTGCCGCCAGTTGCCGGGCACGCCCAGCGATGTCGGCAACGTGATCCACGGGACGACTGGCACCTGCCACATCGGCGCCGGCAACACCGGCTCGAAGATCTTCGACCGCTCCGGCAAGAAGACGTGGGAGATGCCGGGCAGCATTTCCGACGCCTACAAGCAGGAGCACAAGGACCTGATCGACTCGATCCGGGCGGGCACGCCGATCGTGGAGCTCAAGCAGACGGCCGACAGTTCGCTCACGGCCGTGCTTGGCCGGCTGGCCGCCTACACGGGGCAGAAGGTGACCTGGGACTTCCTCACGAAGGAGTCGAAGCTCGACCTCTTCCCGAAGGACCTCACCTGGACGTCGTCGCTCCCCGCTCCGCAGCACGCGATCCCCGGCAAGACGAAGCTCGTCTGACCGGGGCGTGATGCTGCGGCGCTGCCGTGTGGGATCGCATCAGACTTCCGCCGAGCCCACGCGGAGGGTGATTCCCGTGCCCGCCGCTCCGTCGTCGTCGGTCTGCGGCCGATCCACAGGGAGATGGCTGCGGGCGGCTGCGGCTGGTGCCAGCGTCCATACGCTTCCAGATCATCGTCGCTCCGCACGTCGACCGCCGTCACGTCGGCGCCCTGCTGTTCGAAGTAGAAGGCGAACCAGCCGCTGGCGGTGCCCACGTCCAGTACGCGCAAGCCTTTCATGACGGCGGGAAATCCGTAGCCGTCGACGTCCGCTCCCACATCGTACTGCCCCCGAATCGTCTCCCCCGTATCGAAGGAGAAGGAGTGGTACCAGTACGGATGAACGGCGGCTCGGCCTCGCAACTCCTCGATCGAAAAACCGGCCATCGTCGATACCCCCCCACTCCCGAAGTCGAACGATCCAGAAACGCGTTCCTCTTGTATCGAGGGGGCGATCGTCCGAAATGCGTGCCGGCAAGGTCCCCGTCACAGTCCCACCTTCCCAGGTTTTTTTCTGGAGAACCCACAGAGAGAACCGAGATTGCCTTTTGGGTAATCTGCGAGGGAGGCCCTTTCGGGCCACCCGTGCCGCTCCGCCGCACGGGTTTTCGAGACGATTCTTCGGCGGCGGAACCATCCGGGGGCGGGCGAGTCGATGCGAGATGGAATGATGCGACGGGGTCTGATCGGGGAATCGTTCGCGCGGGTGGGCCGCGGGCGGCGGCCGCGCGGCGTAATCCAGAGGTTCCGTCTCGGGACGGAACAGCTCGAGCGGCGGCGTGCGCTGGCCGTGATCACCCCGTTCACGATCCGCTACCAGACCAACGACACCGGCGACATCACGTTTGCGGCCAACACGCTGATGACGGCCCCGTCGGATGACCCGGCTGCCGTGGATGCCCAGAACGGCGTCGGCGGCAAGGTGGCCAACAACGACTTCTTGATGACGTATGTCGACGTCGACACCGATCCGAACACGTTCAACTCCAGCCGATCCGATCTCGTCATGCCGGCGGGGTCGCAGGTGCTCTTCGCCGGTCTCTACTGGGGTGCCCGTACCAACGGTACCGCGGTCAATGCCTCGACGGCGCTCCGCGACACCGTCAAGTTCATGACCCCAGGAGGGGCCGTTTATCAGGAACTGACCGGATCCCCGATCAGCAAAAAAAGCAACGACTACCAGAGCTTCAAGGACGTGACATCGATCGTGGCGGGGGCCGGCGCCGGCACCTACACCGTCGCCAACGTCCAGGCGCAGAAGGACAAGACCGACACGTACGCCGGCTGGTCGCTCGTGGTGGTCTATCGCGCGCCGGGCGAACCGGCCCGCAACCTGACCGTGTTTGACGGCTATGCGTCGGTGTCCAAGACGCCCTCGTCCAATGCCACGGTCAACATCCCCATTTCCGGCTTCAAGGCGCCCACGACCGGGCCCGTGAAGGCCACGCTCGGCTTCATCGCCTACGAGGGGGATCTCGCCAAGACGGGCGACACGGTGAAGTTCGACGGCAAATCGCTTTCCGATGCCGCAAATCCGGTCAACGACTTCTTCAACAGCACGATCTCCAACCGCGGCACGCTCATCTCGACGAAGGACCCGAACTACGTCAACCAGCTGGGCTACGACGCCGACCTGATCACGGCCGACGGCATCATCACAAACGGGGCCACGTCGGCCACGATCACGATGACGACCGGGGGAGAGACCTATTACCCCGGCGTCGTCACCAGCGCCATCGAGATCTTCGCGCCGGAGATTGCGGTCGTGAAGAGCGTCATGGACGAGAACGGCGGCGACGTCGTCGGCGGCGACGTGCTCACCTACACGATGACCGTCACGAACAGGTCGACGGCGCTCGACACCGCGGTCAACGTGCTGCTCACCGACGCGATTCCCGCGGGCACCACCTACAAGCCCAACTCGCTCGCGGTGACGGCCGGGGCGAATGCCGGCAGCAAGAGCGACGCCGCGGACGGCGACCAGGCGCAGTTCGTGGTCGGCACGAACTCCGTGCAGTTTCAGCTGGGCACCGGGGCCGGCGGTGTCGGCACCAGCGGCGGCAGGCTCGCCCCCGGCCAGTCGACCGCCGTGACGTTTCAGGTGACGGTCGATGCCGACCCGCCTCCGCTGACGCTGATCGAAAACACCGCCAACGTCAGCTACTCGGGCGCCATTTCCGGCTTCCAGCTCAACGCCACCGACTTCGCCGACATCGCGACGCAGGGCGCGGCCGATCTGGCGGTCACGAAGACCGACGGAAAGACGCAGTACGTGCCCGGCACGACCACGACCTACACGATCGTCGTCACCAACAACGGGCCGAGTGCCGTGACTGGCGCGAGGGTTCTCGATACGTTTCCCAGCCAGATCGAGGGGGCGACCTGGACTGCCTCCTATAGCACCGGATCGGCGTTTGCCAATCCGACGACAGGCAGCGGCGACATCGACACGCTGATCGATCTCTTGAATGGCGGCACGGCTACGTTCGTCGTCACCGCGCCCGTCCGCGCGGGGGCGTTCGGCGACCTCGCCAACACCGTCACCGTCACGAATCCCGTCGGCGTACCCGATCCCGATCCGAGCGACAATTCCGCCACCGACGTCGACACGTTCCTGGCTCCGGGCAATCTCGTCCTCGACAAGACGGTGCAGGACTTGAATGGTGGCTTCGTCGTGGCTGGCGACGTGCTCCGCTACACGATCATCGTGCGCAGCGGCACGGTCGGCGTCGTCCCCTCGTCTCAGGAGGCGGCCGCCAACGTCATCCTCACCGACGTGGTGCCGACCAACACCACGTTCGTGTCAGGATCACTCCGCGTCAGGGTAGGAGCGAATGCCGGCTTCAAGACCGACGCGGTCGATGCCGATCAGGGCGAGATCAGCGGCACGAATACCGTGCAGTTTCAACTGGGCAACGGTGCCGGCGCGGGCACCGGCACGCCCGTCGGCGGCACGCTGGCGGCAGGAACCTACACCGAGGTCGAGTTTGACGTGACCGTGGATGCTGGGATTCCCGACAGCACGGTGATCACGAACACGGCCGACGTGACGGCCATTGGAGCTACGTCGGGCCTGCCGATTTCGGCGACCGACACCGTGGGGATCGCCACAGCCCCGGCGGCGGATCTCTTCATCTCGAAGCGGGCCCAGTCCACGTTCACGCCCGGCGGTACGGTCGCCTACATCATCACGGTGGGCAACAAGGGGCCGAGCGCGGTGACCGGGGCCACGGTTGTCGACACGCTGCCCGCAGGCCTTTCTGGCGCGACCTGGACGGCGACCTACAGCGGCGGATCGACTGGGCCGGCTTCGGGCTCTGGATCGATCAACACCCCCGTCGATCTCGCCGTTTTCGGTGCCGCAGTATTCCGCATCACCGCGACCGCCGACGCTGATTTCCCGCTCAACCAGACGCTCACCAACACCGCCACGGTGACCGGTCCCACAGGCATTCCCGACCCGAATCTCGACAACAACACCGACACTCGCATAAGCACCCCTGCGGCCCTCACCGATCTGGCCGTCACGAAGACCGACGGCCAGACGCAGTATGTGCCCGGCCAGCAGATCACCTACACGATCACCGTGACCAACAACGGCCCGAGTTTTGCGTCGCAGGTGTCGGTGGTCGACACGCTCGACCCCGCGATCATCTCGTCGGCCGCGTGGTCGGCCCAGTTCACGGGCACCGGCTCGACCGGCAGCGCTTCGGGAATGGGCTCGCTCAGCGAGCTCATCGATTTGGCCGTGGGCGGCACCGCGGTCTACACCGTCGTCGCCCAGACGCTGCCCGGTGCCACCGGCTCGCTCGTCAACACGGTCACAGTCGCCACCAACGACCTCGCCAACGATCCCAACCCCGTCAACAACACGGCCACCGACACCGACACGCTGCTCCTGCCCGGCACGCTCGCGGTCGCGAAGTCGGTGGTCGACGTCAACAGCGGGTTCGTCGTCGCCGGCGACACGCTGCGGTATACGATCGTCGTCACAAACCCCGCCTCGACGACGTCGGATCCCAAGGAGTCGGTGATCAACGTCACGCTCGACGACGTGATCCCGCTGTTCACGACGTATGTGGACGGGAGTGTGACGTCGAACAAGGGCTCGATCACCGGCAGCCAGGCGGGCGGCGTGGCCGGAACGATCGGCACGCTCGCGGCCGGCGAATCGGCCACGATCACGTTCGACGTGACGGTCAACGCCGGGATTCCCGACAGCACGACGATCACGAACACCGCCCGTGCCGCCGGCGTTGGCGACATGAGTGGCACGGAACTCGACACGAGCGGCCGGGCGGTGATCATGACCCCGCCGGGGGCCGACCTCAAGATCGTGAAGACGGCGCCGGCCACATACGTGCCGGGCCTGCCGCTGACCTACACGCTGGTTGTGAGCAACCTTGGCCCCACCGCCTCCACCAACGCGCTGGTCACGGACACGCTGTCGACCGACCTTACAGGCGCCACCTGGACGGTGTCGTACGCCGGCGGTGCCACGGGCCCGGCGAGCGGCTCCGGCAACGTGAACGCGACGCTCACGAGCCTGCCGGCCAATGCCACGGCCACGTTCACGATCACCGCCACCCCCGATTACAGGCTCGATGCGCCGCTTGTGAACACGGCCACGGTCACGGCGACCGATGGCCTCATCGATCCCGACCTCGACAACAACACCTCGACGGTATCGAGCGATCCCACGCCAGTGGCCGACCTGCAGATCACGAAGACCGACGGCGTCACGAGCTACGTGCCGGGGCAGCAGCTCGTCTACACGATCACGGTGACCAACGCCGGGCCGAGCTTCGTGACGGGCGCCGTGGTGACCGACCACTTCGACGCCTCGATCATCACGTCGGCGACCTGGACGGCCAGGATCGCGCAGGGACAGGCGGACCTGCGCGGTCAAGTCCGCGGCGCCGGATCGCTCGACCAGACGATCGACATCGGGCCGAGCGGCATTGTGGTCTATACCGTTACGGCCATGACGACCTCGGCCGCCACGGCGACACTCGTCAACACCGCCACAGTGACAGCGCCAGCTGGCACGACCGATCCGATCCCGTCGAACAATGAATCGGCCGACGTCGACACCGTCGCGTATCCTGCCAGGCTCACGGTCGTAAAGACCGTCCGCGACCTCAACGGCGGCGTGCTCGTCGCCGGCGATACGCTGCGCTACACGATCGTCGTCTCGAATCCCGCCACGCCGCTGCCGGCCGAGGCGGCGACGAACGTGATCCTCAGCGATGTGATCCCGGCCAACACCACCTACAAGCGCGGCACGCTGCGGATCACGGCCGGGGCCAACGCCGGCGCGAAGACCGACGCGGTCGATCGCGATCAGGGGGAGTACAGCAGCTCCTTCAACACGGTGTACTTCCAATTGGGCGCAGGAGCGGGGGCCGGCACCGGCGTGCCGGTGGGCGGCACGCTCGCTGCCGGTCAGTCGACCACCGTGACCTTCGACGTGACGGTGAACGCTGGCACGCCACTCGGCACGGCGATCATCAACACGGCCCTTGCCACGGCCACCGCCTCGATCACCGGCATCCCGCTCCAGGCCGAGGACTCGGTCGGCATCTCGCTGTCGGGCGGCTCGGACCTGGCGATCGTGAAGACGGCCCCCGCCACCTACACGCCGGGCCTGCCGCTCACCTACACGCTCGTGGTGACCAACTCCGGCCCCAGCACGTCGACCGACGCCCTCGTCCAAGACATCCTGCCCGACGAGCTCATCGGCGCCAGTTGGACCGCCGTGTTCACCGGCGGCGCGACCGGGACGGCATCTGGCTCGGGGCACGTGATCACGAACGTCACGCTGCCGCGAGGTGGCCGGGCCACCTACACGATCACGGCCACGGCGGATGCGACGCTCGAAGGCGTGCTTACCAACACCGCCACCGTCAGTCCCACCGACGGCGATCCGGATCCCAACCCTGAAAACAACACGGCCACCGGGACGAGCGCCATGGCGCCCGTGGCCGACCTGCAGATCGTGAAGACCGACTCGAGCACGACCTACACGCCGGGCCTGCCGGTCATCTACACGATCACCGTCACCAACGCCGGCCCGAGCTTCGTCCGCGGGGCGACGGTGGCCGACCTCTTCCCCGCCACGATCACCGCGGCGTCCTGGACCGCAGCCTTCGCCGGCACGGGTTCGATCGGTTCGGCCGCGGGCACGGGTTCGATCGACGAGGTGATCGATCTGGCCGTGGGCGGCACGGCGGTCTACACCGTGATTGCCGAAACGAGCCCGTCCGCCACTACGTCGCTCGTCAACACGGCGACTGTCGCGGCCCCGCCGGGCACGACCGACCCGACGCCTGCCAACAACACGTCGACCGACACAGACACGGTTCTGCTGGCTGCGAAACTGGCACTTACGAAGACCGTGGCCGATCTCACCGGCGATCCGAACGTGGTGCAGGCGGGCGATACGCTGCGGTACACGATCGTCGTCTCCAACAACAGCGGTGCGGTGCTGCCCGCCGAGGCGGCTGTGGGCGTGTTCTTCAGCGATCCGATCCCGGCCAACACGACGTTCGTCGTCGGCTCGATCACGCCGGGCTCGCTCGCCTACAGCGCGGCCAATGGCGTGACGGGCTCCCTCGGTACGATCGCCGCCGGCCAAGCGGTGACGATCACGTTCGACGTCACGGTCGATGCGGGCACAGCCGATTCCACGGTGATCACGAACGTGGCGGCCGCCACGGGCAGCGGAGAGACCACCGGCCTGCCGCTGTCGGCCTCCGACAGCGTCGGCGTCGTCACGCCCCCGGGCGCCGACCTCACGATCGTGAAGATGGGGCCGGCGACGTTCACGCCCGGCGGATCGCTCACCTACACGATCGTGGTGACGAACCTGGGGCCCAGCGACGTCGCGAACGTCTCCGTGGCCGACACGCTGCCGGCGGAGCTCTCCGGCGTGACGTGGGCCGCGGTGTACGACGACGGCGCCGCTGGCCCGGCGAGTGGCTCCGGCGGCTTCAGCCCTGTGCTGACCAGCCTGCCGTCCGGCGGCTCGGCCACGTTCACGATCACGGCCGCCGTATCGGCCACGGCCCTCTCGGCCCTCACGAACACAGCCACCGTGACGGCCCCCGATGGCTTCCCCGATCCGAATCCCGACGACAACACGTCGACGGTGATCAGCGTGCCGCTCCCGGTGACGGCGCTGTCGATCACGAAGTCCGACGGCACGACCGCCTACCAGCCGGGCCAGCCGGTGACCTACACGATCGTGGTCACGAACGCGGGCCCGAGCTTCGTCCAGGGGGCGCAGGTCACGGACGTGCTCGATCCGACGGTCATCGACGTGGCCGCGTCCACCTGGACGGCGGTGTTTACCGGGACAAACTCGTCAGCGCAGACGATCGGCACTGGCTCGATTAACGAGACGATCGACCTCGCCGTCGGCGGCACGGTGACGTACACGGTCTTCGCCCAGACGCTCGCCTCCGCCACCACCGACCTCGTCAACACGGCCGCGTACGTGGCCCCGGACGGCTCGACCGGGTCTGCGACCGACGTCGACGTGGTCGACTTCACGCCGGCGCTCCTGCTCGGCACCGACATCGGCTGCACGTCGACGCCGCTGGTGCAGGTCGTCGATCCGCTCACCGGCCTGCCGCTCGTGCAGTTCTACGCCTACGAGCCGTCGTTCCGCGGCGGCGTGCACGTGTTCGGCTACGACGTGACCGGCGACGGCATCCCCGAGATCGTCACCGCGCCCGGCCCCGGCCGGCAGGGCGAGGTGCGGGTGTTCACGCAGACCGGCACGCGGCTGCCGGAATACAGCTTCTCCCCGTATGGCAGCGGCTACACGGGCGGCGTCGAGATCGCGGGCGGCTCGGTGACGTCGCCTGGCGTGCGAGAACTGGTCACGGGGCAGCAGAAGGGCCCCGGCACGGTCCGCGTCTACGGCGTGAACCCCGGCGTCGGCGTCAACGCGACGCCGGTCCGCGAGGTGCAGCCGCAGCCGTTCGTCTCGGGCTTCCGCGGCGGCGTCACCCTCGCGACCGCCGACCTCGGCACGTTCGCCGGCAGCACGTATTCCTCGGCGGTGCCCGACGGCATCTCGGAGATCATCGTGGGAAGCGGCCCCGGCACCCGCGCCACCGTGAAGACCTACAACGCGGTGCCGGCGCGGCCGGTGGTCGTGAACACGATCCAGGCGATTTCCCCGGGCTACTCCAACGGCGTTTCCGTCGCGGTGCTGCCGGTCGCGGCGGGCGTCGCCGACAAGTACCTCGTGTCGGCGGGCGTGAGCGGCGGCTCCAAGGTGGAAACCTACAGCGGCGTGAAGAAGATCCCGGACGCGGCGTTCGCCGCCTTCGGCGGTGCCAGCGGCCGGCGGGGCGACGTCTGGACCACGGCACTCGACGAAACGCAGATCTTCAGCGTCCAGGGCCAGTTCGGGAAGACGGCCGGCATCAACAAGAACACCGCGCCGTCGGGCGGCACGTCCTCGACGCTGCCGGGCTCGCTCTCGGCACAGCCGCCGCTGCGGATCGGTTCGCTCCGGCGGCTGCCGCCGATCCCCGTCTGATCGACCGCGGGCGGCAGCCGGACGGCCGGCGCGGCAGCCCGGGCCTGAAGGCGTTCAGGGAAAGAGCGCGAGCAGGCTGTCGGCGAAGAGCGAGTGGCCGAAGACGTTGGGGTGGTTGATGTCGTTTTCCATCAGCGTCTGGTAGGGGATGCCCCGCCGCCACAGCCGGCCGTACCGCAGCGACGCGTCGGCGACCGCCACGCCGTGCCGGCGGCCGAACTCCCGCACGCCGGTCACGTAGGGCCGCGGATCCTCGTCGATCTCCCGCTGTGACTCGAGCTTCATCCACGACGGCATCACGTAGTGCGGCGTGAGGATGATCCACTCCGCGCCGATCCCGCGAAAGTCGGCGAGCAGCCGGCCGTAGCGTTCCTCGACCTGCTCGGGCGACAGTCCCGCGTCGTTGACGAACTCGGAGACAACCAGATCCGGCCGACGGTCGAGCACCTTCTCCTGATAGTTGTGCTCACTGCCCGGGGGCTCGGCGAGGTAGCTGCCGGTGTTGCGGCCGCCCCAGGCCTCCGTGACCAGTTCGATCCGCGCCGCGGGAAACCGCTCCCGCAGCCGGTCGACGAACATCGACTGCCACCGGCCGTAGGTCGTCACGCTGTCGCCCCAGGCCAGCACCGTGAGCGGTTCGCCCGCCCGCAGCTTCCGCATCGTGGCCGGCAGGAGCGTCTCCGCGACCGAAGGCTGCGGCCGGGGCGGCTCGGGATACTCGGTCTCGAGAATCGGATAGAGGCAGTCGGCGGCCAGCGCGGTGATCCGACCGGGGATGAAGATGTTGGCCAGCCGCAGCTCGCCCGCGGCGAGCGGCGGCGGTTCGCAGGTGACGACGTGGGGCTTGCCGGGGCGGAGCGTGATCGTGCCGTCCGGCGCGAGCACGATCGAGTCGAGCCGCCGCAGACAATAGCGATAGCTGGCGAACACCGGCTGGTCGGCGCCGATGCCACCGCCGGGCAGCCGGCCGAACGAGCCCCAGTCGAGGTCGGCCTCGTAGTCGGTGCCGCGGACGAACACCCGACCGCTCCCCCCGGCGGCATCCTTCACCACCACGCTCTCCGGATCGACCGCGCCGCGGACGCTGCACTCCTCCGCCCGCACGCCGGCCAGCGGCGGCCCCTTTCGCCACGGCGGCCCTGCGGGATTGAAGTCGGCGAGCGTGGCGTGCCGCTCGTCGACCACTGTCACGATGTCGGGCGGGGGCACGTCGAGTGTCGCCTGCCGCTGGCCGTCGGGAAGCCGCACGGTGACCCGTACCCGCCACTCCCCGACCTTCTCCAGTGCGACGGGCGGCGGCGCCGCCGACAGCACGGCCGACAGGGAGACGAGAAGAGGGAGTGAAGCGGTGCATGCCGCGAGTCGCGGTGCCTCGGAGAGTCGCATCATGTCCTCGAGTGAAGCGGGCCGGGCGCGGCCGTTCGTGAACGGTTCGAGCCCCCTGCCCGAGCGTCCGTATGCCGCGGCTGCCGGGGCGTCGCAGGACGGCTCCGTACGCCGCTTTGATCGTACTGGACTGGCTGGAGCAGCGAGGACATACTCGATTCCACGGCCCTTTTCGGCCTGCCGCATCCACGGCTCCGGGGCGCCGGGAACTCAGGCATGTCGGTCGAAGCACGCGTCATCGAGACGATCCGCCGCCTGCTGGCCCGGTACGCCCGCACCGACAGCGTGACCCCGCAGAGCCGTCTCTATGCCGACGGGCTGGGCCTCGACTCGCTGGGCGCCGCCGAGCTCTCCACGATGCTCGAGATGGCCTTCGGCAGGGATCCGTACTCGGCGGGGCTGATCCCGCGGAGCGTGGACGAGATCGTCAGATTTTACGAGACGCCCGCGGGCCAGCGATGATCGACCTGCTGCTCGCCGAGGCGCGACGGTCTCCGGCCGCGCCCTTTCTGCTCGGGGACGACCGGTCGCTGACCTACCGCGATGCGGCGACGGAGGCGTGCAGGCTCGGAGGCGTGCTCCGCGGCCGTGGCATCGAGCGGCTGGCGATCCACTGCCACGACTCGCCGGAGCTCGTGCTGCTGCTCGCGGGCTGCGCCGCGGCGGGCTGCGAGCCCTGCGTGCTCGATCGCGGCCTGGCTTCTCCGGAGATCGCTGCCGTGCTTTCACGGCTCGGCATCGGCGCCGTCGTCGTGGACGCCGACCTCACCGTGGGCGGTGTCGAGGCGCTGCGGCTGGGCGACCTCGTGGCCGAAGCCCGCGACCTGCCCGAGTCTGCCGTCGAGACGGCCGCGGCCCCGCGGCTGCTCGTGCTCACCAGCGGCACCACCGGGCCTGCCAAGGCCGCCGTCTACACGTGGGCGAGCCTGGCGGCACAGGTGCGGCTGCGGCCGGCGCTGGCCGGCACCCGCTGGCTGCTGGCCTATCACCTCAACCACTTCGCCGGCCTACAGGTGCTCCTGCATGTCGTCGTCAACGCCGCCACGCTGGTCATCCCGCGGTCGAGCCGGGTCGCCGACGCGATCGCCGCGATCGTCGAGCACCACGTGGAGCACGTGAGCGCGACGCCGACGTTCTGGCGGTTTCTGCTCGCCGAGCTCGGTTCGCAACGGGCGGCGGAGCTACCCCTCCAGCAGATCACGCTCGGCGGCGAGCCGGTGCCGCAGGATCTCCTCGAGTCGTTGCACGACACGTTTCCGTCGGCGCGGATCTCGCAGGTGTTCGCCACGACGGAGGCCGGCTCCTGCTTCTCGGTGCGGGATCTCGCCGCGGGCCTGCCGGCGGCGCTCGTCGAGCGGCCGGGCGCCGACGGCGTCGAACTGCGGGTGGTGGACGGGGAGCTGCAGGTGCGGTCGAGCCACGGCATGCTCGGCTACGCGGGCGAGGCGGCGGCCGAGGCCGCCGTGTGGCGGTCGACGGGCGACCTCGTCGAGCGGCGTGGCGACCGCTACGTCTTTCTCGGCCGGACGACCGAGACGATCAACGTCGGCGGCGCGAAGGTGCATCCGTCCGCGGTCGAGGAGATCGTGCAGCGGGTGCCGGGCGTGACCGCGGTGCGGTGCTTCGGGAAGCAGAACGCCGTGACGGGGCAGATCGTGGCGCTCGACGTGCTGCCGGCGGATGCTTTCGACACGTCGGCACTCGAGACGCGGATCCGTGCGGCCTGCGACGCGCTCCCGCCGCATGCCCGGCCGCGGCTGATACGCTTCGTGGAGTCGATCGACACGGCCAACGGCAAGCTGATGCGGAGGACGTCATGAGCGACGGCGCGGCGAAGAGCAGGGTGGTGCTGGTCAGCGGCGGCAGCCGCGGCCTCGGGGCGACGTTGGTGCAGGCCTTCCTCGACCGTGGGCATCGCGTCGCCACGTTCAGCCGGTCGGCGACCGACCGCACCCGGGGCTGGGCGGCCGACCCGGCGGTGCGGGAGCGGTTTCATTTCCAGGAGGTCGACGCGACCGATCGCGCGGGCACCCGGGCGCTGGTCGGTGCGGTGGCCGATCGCTGGGGCACGATCGAGATCCTCGTCAACAACGCGGCCGTCGCTCGCGACGGCCTGCTGCCGCTGATGACGGAGGACGACATCGACGCGCTCATCGACGTCGATCTGACATCGGTGATCTCCCTCACGAGACAGGTGCTGCGGCCCATGCTCCTGCACGACTGGGGCAGGATCATCAGCATCTCGTCGGTGGCGGGGCTGACGGGCCACCGCGGGCTCTCCGTGTACGGCGCCGCCAAGGCCGCGCTCGACGGCTTCACCCGCGGCCTGGCCCGGGAGGCGGGCGGCCGGGGCATTACCGTCAACGCGGTCGCGCCCGGCTACCTGCGGACGGAAATGACGCACGGTCTCGACGCCGGGCAGCTCGAGCAGATCGTCCGGCGGACGCCGATCGGCAGGCTCGGCGAGACGGAGGACGTGGCCTCCCTCGTCCTCTTCCTGGCGTCGGAGCAGGCGGGCTTCATCACCGGGCAGACGCTGGTCGTCGACGGCGGCATGACTGCGTGAGGCGGCCGGCGACGATGCCGCCGCGATTCAGCCGGCCGGTTGCATGAGCTCCGCGCAGATGCGGACCCAGCGGTCGGCCCAGCGGTCCGCGGAGTAGGCAGACGCAAGCTCCTGCGCGGCGCGGCCCAGCCGCGGGCAGATGGCGTGGTTGTCGTGCACCCACCGCAGTCCGTCGGCCAGCGCCCGCGGATCCCCGGTGGCCACGGTCACGCCGCTGTGCAGGCCGCGCACGAGCTCGACGGCGGAGCCGCACGCCTCGGTGCAGACGACGGGCAGGCCGGCGGCCGAGGCCTCGGCGATCACGAGAGGCCAGGGGTCGAACCGGCTGGCGAGCACGAAGCCGCCGTGATCGGCCCACACCGCTCCCTGCCGGTCGGGCTGGACGAAACCGAGGTCGGTGACGCCGGGACACCCCCGGAGCAGCGTCGCCAGCGGGCCGGCGCCGCAGCAGTCGAGCGGCCACGGATCGGAGACGGCCGCGCGGTAGCGGCGGTAGCCCTCGACGAGCACGTCGATGCCCTTCTCGTCCGCGTAGCGGCCGACCGAGAGGAACCGCCGCGGCCAGCCGCCGGCGGCTTCGAGCCGCCGCTCGTAGGCGGGGGCGATGGCGTCGAAATCGATGCCGTAGAGCCCGCGGCGGATCCGCGACTCCGGGGCGCCCAAGAACCGCGCGTACTGCCAGGCCCGCTCGCCGGGCACGACGACGCGGTCCATGCCGCGGACGAAGCGGCCCAGCCGCAGCCGGTTGGCTGATTGTGCCAGCGTGGAGAGGCGGGGCGTGTCCATGCCGAGGATGAATTTCACGCCGGCCAGGTCGGGGTGCCGGGGCAGCCGCCGGAACGCCGGCAGGAACCAGCCGGGCACGTGCACGATGTCCGGCCGCTGCTCGATCACGAGCGCCGCCACGCGGGCCGCATCCCGGCGCTCCGCCTCGTCCAGCAGGCGGCAGGGAAGGTCGCGGACGAGGTCGTCGGCGAACGGGCTGGCCGCAGCCGGACCCAGCGCGATGATCGAGAGGTCGATCTCCGGCCGCCGTTCGAGGGCCCGCCAGCATGCGGCGAGGTAGCCGGCGATCCCGGCCCAGCAGAGCACGACCTTCATGCGTCCACGATCCTCACTCCAAGACCCTCACTCCACGACCCTCCGGCGGCTCCGACAGGCCTCCAGGCAAGCGTAGGCAGCGATTCGCCGCCACGCCAGTCCGCAGGCGGGCAACGCGCGAAGTCGCACGCAGCCCCTTGAATTCCGCGGATCGGTATTCGATCCTGCTCGTCGGCCGCCAGCACATCCCGCACCCCAGGCCCGGTCGCCACGGTCACATTGGCCGCCATCGTCACCACGGGCACAATTGTCACCACGGGTACCAGGCTCGCGCCGTTCGGCACCCGCAACGAGGAGGAGCCCCACATGCCCGCAGTGTCTCGTCGGATCGAGCCCCGCCTGACGGTCGCGGCCGTGTTCCTGGCCCTGTGCTGGCCGGCCCTGGCAGCCCTCGGGCAGGAGCCGCCCTACGACGTCTTCCCGCCCGCGGAGCCGCCCTACTACCGGGTCCGGTACGCCGCCTCGACGGAGCCTGATCAGCTCATCTTCCCGGTGAACTACACGATCTGGATTCCGCCGGGCGTGGGCAAGCTCCGCGGAGTGATCGTGCACCAGCACGGCTGCGGCGAGGGCTCGTGCAAGTCGGGGCTCACGGGCGCCTACGACCTGCACTGGCAGGCGCTGGCACGTCGTCACGACTGCGCGCTTCTGGCGCCGTCGTACGAGCAGCCGGAGAAGGCCGACTGCCAGAAGTGGTGCGACCCGCG
>JBILVO010000244.1:0-3474 GCA_044370415.1 Pirellulales bacterium | reverse complement strand
CGTGGCGAAGGCCAGGTAGGGGTTCACCGCGCCGGCGCCGTAGCCGGTGAGCAGGGCGAACTGCTGCACCTCGCGGGCCTCGCCCGTCTCGACGACCAGGCCGCAGCGGGTGCGGGTGCCCTCGCGAACGAGGTGGTGGTGCACGCCGGCTGTCGCCAGGAGCGCGGGCACGGCCGCCCGCTCGCGGCAGACGCCGCGGTCGGAGAGCACGATGATCGTGCCGCCGTCGCGGATCACCGCCGAGGCCTCGGCGCGGATGGCGTCGAGCCGCTTCCGCATTCCCGCGGGCCCTTCGGCCGCCGGAAAGAGCAGGGAGATCGTGCGGCTCACGAGGCCGGGCTGCTTGAGGCCATTGTCGAGGTTCTTGATCCTCGCGCACTCGGCGTTGGTGATCACCGGCGTCTCGAGCCGCAGGAGCCGGCACTGCACGGGCGAGGAGTCGAGCAGGTTGCCCTCGCAGCCGATCGTGGTGATCATCGACGTGATGATCTCCTCGCGGATGGCGTCGAGCGGCGGGTTTGTCACCTGCGCGAAGAGCTGCTTGAAGTAGCTTGAGAGCAGCTGCGGCCGGTCGGAGAGCACTGCCAGCGGCGTGTCGTTGCCCATCGAGCCGATCGGCTCGGCCCCGTCGGTCGCCATCGGCGCCAGGATCACCTTCAGGTCCTCGAGCGTGTAGCCATGCGCGCGCTGCAGTTCCAGCAGGCTCGACGCCTCGCCGGCGACGCCCGCGGCCCGCCAGGGATCGATCGCGTGCGGGCTGGCGTTGGCCGCGCCACCGCCCACCGCGAGGCTCGCATCGGGCTCCACGGACCGCGACCGCGTCACTTCGGCGACGTCGGCAGGGTCGGCAAGCCCGTCGAGCCGCACCTGGTTCTTCAGGAGCCACTCGCGCCACGGCTTGGCCGAGGCGAGCTTCCGCTTGATCTCGTCGTCCTCGACGATCCGACCTTCCTTCGTGTCGACGAGGAACATCCTGCCCGGACGCAGCCGGCCCTTCCGCACCACCTCGCCCGCGGGCAGCTGCAGGACTCCCGCCTCGCTCGCCATGACGACGAGGCCGTCCTTCATCTGCCACCAGCGGCCGGGCCGCAGGCCGTTGCGGTCGAGCGTGGCGCCGATCCGGATGCCGTCCGTGAACGCGATCGCGGCGGGGCCGTCCCAGGGCTCCATCAGGCAGGCTTGGAATTCATAGTAGGCCTTGAGGTCGTCTGCCATGCTCTCGTGGCCGCTCCACGGCTCGGGGATGCACATGCTCACGGCCTCCTCGACGGGACGGCCCGCCAGCACGAGCATCTCCAGCACGTTGTCGAAGGTCGCCGAGTCGCTGCCCCCCTCGCGGATCACCGGCTTGATCTTCTCCAGATCCGGTCCGAAGACGGGATGGGCGAGCATGCTCTCACGGGCGTGCATCCAGTTGATGTTGCCGCGGACGGTGTTGATCTCGCCGTTGTGGGCGATGTAGCGGAACGGGTGGGCCAGATCCCAGGTGGGGAAGGTGTTGGTGCTGTACCGCTGGTGGACGAGGGCCAGGGCGCTCGTCATCCGGGAGTCGGAAAGGTCGGGATAGTACTTCGCGACCTGGTCGGCGAGCAGCAGCCCTTTGTAGACGAGCGTCTTCGACGACAGCGAGCAGGCGTAGACGAACGTCTGCTCGGTCAGCCCGAGCTTCCCGAGCTCGATGCCGAATCGCTTGCGGACCACGAACAGCTTCCACTCGAAGTGGTCGCGCGACACCTTCTTGCCGCGGCCCACGAACGCCTGCCGCACGAACGGTTCGACGTCCCGGGCCGTGCCGCCGATCGAGCGGTTGTCGGTGGGCACGTTCCGCCAGCCGAGGAACTCGAGCCCCTCCTCGCGACAGACCTGCTCGAAGAAACCCTCCGCCGTCTCCCGCTCGCCGTCGGAGGGCGGCAGGAAGATGTTGCCCACCGCCCAATCCCCTGGCGCCGGCAGCCGGATCCCGGCCTGCGGGGCGACGGTCGCGAAGAAGTCGTGCGGCGTCTGCATGAGGATGCCGGCGCCGTCGCCGGTCAGCGGATCGCAGCCGCAGGCGCCGCGATGCGCGAGGTTCTCGAGCAATTCGAGCCCCTGCCGGACGATCTGGTGGCTCTTCCTGCCGTGCATGTTGACGACGAAGCCCACGCCGCAGGCGTCGTGCTCGTTGGCGGGATCGTAGAGGCCCTGGGCGGGAGGCAGGCCGGGCGACATCTGTCCGGGAAGGCGGGGCATGGGATGCTCTGGGGGATGCGGCTGTCGGTGACTTGGAATGAAGACGTGAAACCAGCGTGCGGCGGCCCCGCCGCACGCTCCTAGGCGTGAGCGGCGGCGCCGCTGTTCGTCGCTTCGGCGACGTCGGCCTCGGTGTCGCGGGCGTGGCCGCGGAGAAGTTCGATGAACCGCCGCACGGTGGCGGACAGCGGCTTGCCGCGGGCGTGGATGAGGCCGAGCGGACGCACGAGCTCTTCGTCGGCGATCCGCGCGGTGGCCAGCGTGCCGGCGGCCACCTCGCGGACGACCGTCGGCTCCGGCAGAAGCGACACGCCGGCGTCGATCTCGATGGCCCGCTTGATCGTTTCGATGTTGTCGAATTCCATCACCACGTCCGGCTCGATGCCGCGGGCGGCCAGCACCCGGTCGATCTCGTGCCTGATGACGAGATCGGGGTCGAACCCCACCATATTCATGCCGTGGAGCACGTCGAGATGCACCTCATGGCGGCCGGCGAGCTGGTGCCCGGGCGCACAGGCGAGCACCATCGGCTCCTCCCGCCACGGCTCGGCGTCGATCGATCGCGTGCTCCGCGGGTAGCTGACGACGCCCACGTCGGCCTCGCCGGACTCGACCGCCTCGAGCACCCGATCCGGATGGAGGTACTCCAGACGCACGTTGGCCTTGGGATGCTGGCTCATGAACTCCTGCAGGTAGCGGCTCATGTGGTGCAGGCCCACGGAGTAGATCGCCGCGACCCGCACGCGGCCCGCCACCTGATCGTGCAACGACCGCACCTCGTCCTCGAGGGCCTCGTAGCGGGCGACGAGCTTGCGGCAGCCCTCGTAGAACACCTGCCCCTCGCGGGTCGGCACGAGCGGACGCTTCGACCGCTCGATGAGCTGCACGCCCAGCCGCGCTTCCAACTGGCCCACGACCTGGCTGGCGTTGGACTGCGAGATCCCGTTCTCCTCGGCCGCGCGCGAGAAGCTCCGCCGCGAGACGATGTCACAGAAGATTTTCAGGGACTTGAGATTCACAGCTGCCGCACCGCGGTCATCGCGCTGGTGCACGGGGCGGTGGCCGCGTCCACCGGCCAGCCGCTTGAAAATGAAGAAATCGAATGATCCTTCCCTGCATCATTCGGAAAACAAATACAGGCTAGCGTCGTCCGGCGGGCCGTCAAGCGGTGTCGATGGCTGGCGGAGCCGGCCGCTCATCCCCCGTGGCGGCCCGTTTCTCGCTGTTTTCAGGCTTTTTAACGTT
>JBILVO010000118.1:0-12105 GCA_044370415.1 Pirellulales bacterium | reverse complement strand
GGGCTCGCTCTCGTCGGCGTTGCAGACAATGTACTTGGCGTCGCCCTTCGCCTTCCAGACGTCGTTCCACTTCTGGTGGGCCGGCACGCCTGCGCCCCCCATGCCGCGAAGGTCGGCGACCTTCAGCTGGTCGATCACGCCCTGGCGATCGCCCGAGGCGACGAGCCCGCGGACCGCGTCGTAGGCCGGCTGCGACGCGTAGGGATCGATCTGCCACGGCCGGTTGGAGTGGGGCTCGTAGCGGCTGTCGGCGTCGGCCGGAGGCTGCCGGCCGGCGAGCGCGTCGCGGGCGATCCCGGCGAGCTGCTCGGCGGATCTGGCGGCATAGAATTCGTCGTTGACCATCGCGGCGACGGGCCGGTCGCAGCGGCCGAGGCAGGAGGCGTAGCGGACGTGGGCCCGACCGGCGGCGACATCCGCCGCGAGCAGCCGCTCGACGTCGGCCTTGAGCCTCGCGCAGCCGCCCTGGTGGCAGGCCATGTCATGGCACACGCTCACCTCGACGGCGGGCGGCGGCTCCAGCCGGAAGTGTGGAAAGAAGCTCGCCACCTCCTGCAGCCGGTAGAGCGGCGTGCCGGTCCTCTCGGCGAGTTTGCGCAGCTCCGCCTCGGGCAGGTAGCGGTGCCGGTGCTGGATGTGGTGGAGTTCCTGGACGATCATTGGCAGCGGCCCGACTGATCAAGGGCGGATCAAGTGCGGATCATGGGCGGAATGAGCCCGCCTATGCTACGACTCGTCGAAAAGGGCTTCAACGGAAGACCGCCGCCGTCAGCGCCACTCGTCGATCAGGTTGGCCACCAGCGCCGTCCAGCCGGTCTGGTGGCTCGCCCCCAGGCCGGCCCCCGTGTCGCCGTGGAAGTACTCATAGAAGAGCAGCTCGTCCCGCCACAGCGGGTCGTCGGCGAACCTCCCCATGCCGCCCCACACCGGCCGGCGGCCGGCGGAGTCCTTGAGGAAGATGCCCGTGAGCCGCCGGGCGATGTCCCGCGCCATCTCGACCAGCGTGATCGGGTGGCCGGCCGATGCCGGTGTCTCCAGCCGCACCTCGGGACCGAACGCCGTGCCCAGCCGCCGCAACGACTCCACGATGAGGAAGCTCGTCGGGAACCAGATCGGGCCGCGCCAGTTGGAATTGCCCCCCTTGAGCTTCGTCGTCGACTCGGCGGGCTCGTAGCCGACGACCCGCCCGTCGAACTCGAACGGCTGCTGCTCGTGATGCTTCGACAGCGAGCGGATGCCGCACGGGGAGAGAAACTCGGTCGTGTCGTGCAGCCGGCCGAGCATGCGAGTGAGCTGCTCGACGTTCACGATCGTGAGCAGGTGCGTGGTCGTGCCGTCGGCCGCCGGCACCTGGTGGATCACCTCGGCGACCATGTCGCTGCGGTTCGCCATGAACCAGCTGAGGTTGCGGCTGAACTCCTTGAACGGCTCGATCCACGAGGCTTCCAGCCGCTCGACCGCGAACAGCGGGATGAGGCCCACGAGCGAACGCACGCGGAACTTCCGGTACCGGCCGTCGGGATACCGCAGCACGTCGTAGAAGAAGCCGTCGGCCTCGTCGAACAGCGCGTAGTCGCGGCGGCCCATGTGCTTCATCGCGTGGGCGATGTAGGCGTAGTGCTGCAGGAACTTGGAGGCGAGCCCCTCGTAGACAGGATTGTCCGTCGCCAGTTCCAGCGAGATCCGCATCATCGTCAGGCAGAACATTCCCATCCAGCCCGTCGCATCCGACTGCTCCAGCGACGTGCCGTCGGTGGCCCGCTCGCTGCGGTCGAAGACGCTGATGTTGTCGAGCCCGAGGAAGCCCCCCTCGAAGACGTTGTTGCCCTCGCGGTCGACCTTGTTCACCCAGCTGGTGAAGTTGAGCAGCAGCTTGTGGTAGCACCGCTCCAGCCAGTCGCGGTCCGACACGCCGTGCCGCCGCTTCTCCATGTTGTAGACCCGCCACACGGCCCAGGCGTGCACGGGAGGATTCAGGTCGCTGAACTCCCACTCGTAGGCGGGCAGCTGGCCGCTGGGATGCTGGAACTGCTCGAAGAGCAGGAGCCAGAGCTGGTCCTTGGCGAACTGCGGATCGACCAGCGCGAGCGGCACGCAATGGAAGGCCAGATCCCAGGCGGCGAACCAGGGATACTCCCACTTGTCGGGCATGCTCATCACGCGGAGCGAGTTGAGGTGCCGCCAGTGCTGGTTGCGGATCGTGCGGCGGCCGGCCGGCGGAGGCAGGTCGGGGTTGTCGCCGTCGAGCCACTTCTCCACGTCGAAGATGTAGCTCTGCTTCGTCCATAAGAGGCCGGCGAGCGCCCGACGCTGCACGAGCCGCTCGTCGGCGGTAGCGTCGCGAGGGGCGAGCGCGTCGTGGAAGAGGTCGGCCTCCTGGCGGCGGGTCGCCAGCGTGGCGTCGACGACGGCCGGCAGGCTCGCGCCGCCGACCGGCAGGGACTCGGCGGGCGGGCGGTCCGTGAGCAGCAGGTGCATCGCCACGGAGCCGCCCGGCGGCACGACCCACTCCCGGTGGATGCAGAGCTTCGTCCCGCGTCCGGCCGGATTCACCGCCTGGGCGTCACCGTCGCAGAGCAGCCGGTGGAATGCGTCCTTCGTGTGCGGCGAGCGGCTCATGTGGCCGTCGCCGTAGACCAGCAGGCCGTTGGTCTCGTTGTCGGTCGCGAGGATCCGCGTCCCCGGGGCGGCCTGGGCGATCAGCCAGCGGTCGCCGAGCCGGTAGTCCGCAGGCATCCGCGGATCGAGCTGCAGGTCGCGATCGTCGGCGTGGAGGCAGAGGGTGCCAGCGGGGCCGGCCACCTCGCGGCAGACCGGCTGCGGCCCCGGCTCCCGCCCCCACGACCAGGTGTTGCGAAACCAGAGGGTGGGCAGGACGTGCAGGGCCGCCGGATCCGGCCCGCGATTCACCGCGGTGATGCGGATCGCCAGCTCCTCCGTGGTCGCCTTGCCGTATTCGATCAGGATGTCGAACCAGCGGCCGTCGTCGAAGATGCCGGTGTCGAGCAGCTCGTATTCCGGCCCCCCGCCCTGCCGACGGCGGTTCTCGGCGACCAGGTCCTCGTACGGGAACGCCCGCTGGGGGTAGCGGTACCGGAGGCTCATGAAGGAGTGGGTCGGCGTGTTGTCGACGTGAAAGTAGCACTCCTTGACGTCCTCCCCGTGGTTGCCGTCGAGGGGCGTCAGACCGAACAACCGCTCCTTGAGGTGCGTATCCACACCGTTCCAGAAGGTCGGCGCGAAGCAGAGCAGATGGAACCGGTCGCAGATCCCTGCGATGCCGTCCTCCCCCCAGCGATAGGCCTTGGCACGGGCATGGTCGTAGGTCAGATACCGCCAGGCGTCGCCGTCGGCCGAGTAGTCCTCGCGGACCGTGCCCCAGGAGCGGTCGGAGAGATAGGGGCCCCACCTGCGCCAGCCGTTGGCGTCGTCGGTCACCTGCCGCAGACGGTCAAGCTCGGGATTGGCGGATGGCGGCACGGCACGGCCCGTCGTGGTGAGGATCGTGCGGAGAATGATAGTTGCGCCACAGGGGCAAGGAAAACCGCCGCGGCCCGTCGCTGGCATCCGATGCAACCCAGGAGGAGCGTTTCCGGAGAGGGGGGATCTCCTGCCGGGACGACTTTCCGCGGCATCTCCGCCGGGTACCGACACATGCACGGGATGCCTCGCAGATGATCGGCTGGTTCAGCAGGCGGTTCAGCACGCAGTTCAGCAGGCAGCGACCGATGCGCCGGCGGACGGCCGACCGACCGGCCCCGAAGCGGGTCGTCGGCGAGGGCGTCGAGCGGCTCGAGGGCCGGGCCATGATGGCCCAACTCACGGTCGCCGACGTGGAAACGCTGCTCGACCGTGCCAGCGCCGCGACGCCCAGCACCGACGCGATCATCGCCGTCGTCGACCGCACCGGCGCGATCCTCGGCGTGCGGACGGAGTCGGACTTCGCCGGCATGACGGCGACTCAGCTGGCGTTCGCCATCGACGGCGCCGTCGCCAAGGCCCGCACCGGCGCCTTCTTCTCCAACGGCCAGGCGATCCTCACGTCGCGCACCGTCAGCCACATCAGCCAGAGCACGATCACGCAGCGCGAGATGCAGGCCAACCCGGCCAGCGCCGACCCGACGACGCTCGGCCCCGGCTACGTGGCGCCCGTCGGCATCGGCGGCGAGTTTCCGCCGGGCATCCTCCGGCAGCCGCTCGTCGACCTCTTCGCCATCGAGCACACCAACCGCGTGAGCGTGTTCACGGGAGTGGGCGGCACCGAGGTGATCAACCGCGACTCCTACGGCGAGCAGTCGGGCGAGGCGCCGGGCACCACCTCGCGCGGCATCGCCACGCTCCCTGGCGGCCTGGGCATCTACAGTGCCGGCACCGACGAGCTCATCGGCGGCATCGGCATCTTCTTCCCGGGCACGCCGGGCACGGCGCAGTTCGGCACGGCGACGTTCGAGCAGGCGTTCGTCGCGAGTGCGAGCCAGACGCGGACCAACCGGCTCAATGCCCCCAAGGCCCTCGAGGCGGAGGCGATCGCGCTCAAGACGCTCCTGCCGGTGGCCATCCCCGGCACGCGCACGCCGCTGGTGGCGCCGACGGGCGGCGATCCGTTCCTGGCGATCACGCTCACGCCGCAGCTGATCCTCACCCGGGCCGGCGGACTCGCCGTGCCGCTGGCCCAGCCGCTGTCGCTCGGCCAGGCCCAGGCGCTCGTCGACCGCGTCAATGCCGCGGCGCGGATCAACCTCGGCGGCATCGCCCTGCAGAGCTTCGGACCGCAGGCCGGGCCGCTCGGCGTGCGAACGCTCTTCAGCCTCATCGCGGCCTATGGGCCGGGCACGATCAACGGCACCGATCAGCAGGTTCTGCCCGGGGGCGACACGCTCCAGCCGGGCATGCCGCAGGCCGCCGGCTGGCTCGTGCCGGCGACATCGAGCGCGTTCCCGGGCGGGCTCACCGCCGCCCAGGTGACGCAGCTCATCAACCAGGGCATCGCACAGGCGACGAAGACCCGCGCCCAGATCCGCGTGCAGCCGACGTTCGCGAAGATGGTGCTGGCCGTCGCCGACACCGACGGCACGCTGCTGGGCGTCTTCCGGATGCCGGACGCCACCGTGTTCTCGATCGACGTGGCGATCGCGAAGTCACGGAACACCGCCTACTACGCCTCGGCCGGTCTGCAGCCGCAGGACCAGGTGCCGGGCATCCCCAAGGGCACGGCCTTCACCAACCGCACGGTCCGCTACCTGGCCGTGCCGAAGTATCCCTCCGGCAACGCGTCGGCGCTGCCGGGGCCCTTCTCGATCCTGAACACGCCGGGCATCAACCGCACCACGGGCCTCAACGTCGGCGCGCCGCTGCCCGCCGCAGCCTTCAACAGCACCGTGCTCGGATACGACTCGTTCAATCCCGGCACCAACTTCCGTGCCAGCGCCGCCGGCATCCCCGCATCCAATCAGAACGGCGTGGTGTTCTTCCCGGGCAGCACGGCCGTCTACCTCGCCAACACACTCAAAGGCGGGTACGGCATCAGCGGCGACGGCGTCGACCAGGACGACGTGGTGACGTTCTACGGAGCCACCGGCTTCTCCGCCCCGGCCAACATCCAGGCGGTGCAGTTCTTCGTGCGGGGCATCCGGCTGCCCTACATCAAGTTCTCGCGAACCGCGACAGTGGGCGTGTAGGACGTGCGGCCCGGCAGCGCCGCGGCGGAACCAACGCGGTTCGGCACTCAGCGATCGGTCGCGGTGCGGTTGCCCGCGGAGGCGAGGGAGACGGGCCCGGCGTGACGGGCGAGCGCCTGCGTCACCTCGGCCGCCGGAGCGGCGAGGCCTCCGAGCGACAGGTCTCCGCGGTGGGCGGCCAGCGCCCGGGCCGCGGGCACGTCGAGCGTTGTGAGCCCGTCGAGAGACAGGTCCCCGGCGTGCGTGGCCAGCGCCGTCGCCACGGCGGGATCGAGCGACCCGAGGCCGTCGAGAAAGAGCGTGCCCTCGACGCCGGCGAGCACGGCCGCCGCCGCGGCCGACAGCGTCCGCAGGCCGCCGAATTCGCGGTGACCGTCGGCCACGAGCCGCCGGGCAAGCGCCGCCGACGTCAGCGACTCGAGGCCGTCGACCGACAGCGGCCCGACGTGCCGCCCGAGCGATTCCTCGACCGCCGGCTCCGGCCGCGCCACCCCGGCCAGTTCGAGGCTCCCCCGGTGCGGCTCGAGCGCCGCCGCGGCCGCCGCGGAGAGCGTGTGGACCCGGGGGAGCGACAGGCCGCCGGCATGACCCGCAAGCGCCGCCGCGACCGGCTCCGGCAGGGAGGCGAGGCGGTCCATGGCGAGCGGCCCGTCGTGCCGGGCGAGCATGCGTGCCTGCGGCTCGGTGATCGCGTCGCGCGTCGTCGCGGCGGCGACGAGGCCGGCGAGCGACAGCGAACCGGCGTGGTCGCCGACGACGGCGGCAGCCTCGTCCGCCAACGACGTGACCCGGTCAAAATCGGATCGGCCGTCGGCCAGAAGCTTCCGCGCCAGGGCAGCCGACGAGATCGACGTCAGTCCTCCGAGGTCGAGCTTCGCCGCCGCACCGGCGAACACTGCCTCGACCTCGGGCGACAGGCTCTTCACCGCAGAGAAGTCGGTGCGGCCGTCGGCGACCAGACGTGCCGCCAGCGGCCCGCTGTCGAGCGCTGCGAGCCGCGGCAGCGACAGCGGCCCGGCATGCCGCGCGAGCAGTGCGGCGCGATCCCCCGCCACGGCGTCCTCCAGGGAGGCGGCCCGCGCCAGGCCGGCGACGCGAATCGGTCCGTCGTGCCGCAGCAGCGCCGCGAGGACGGCCGGATCGGCAGGCGGCTCGAGGCCGTCGAGCACGAGCGGGCCGGAGACCCGTGCGAGCCGCTCGGCCGCCGCCGGCGAGAGCCGCACGATGCGGCCGAAGTCGCCGCGGCCGCCGGCCGCAAGATGGTCGGCGAGCGCCGCGGAATCGACCGCGGTGAGCCCCGGCAGGTCGAGCGGGCCGCGATGACGTGCCAGGGCGGCCGTCGCCTCCGCGGAAAGCTCGCGAATCGCCGGCAGCGACAGCGTGCCGCCGTGGCTGGCCAGCGCCGCCGCGACATCCGGCGCGATGGTGTCGAGCCCCGTGAGTTCGAGGCGGCCCACGTGCGCAGCGAGCGCAGCCGCCGCTTCCTTGTCGAGCGAATCGAGCGCAGGCAGCGAGAGCGGTTCCTCCGTGCGGGCCAGCAGCCGGCAGGTGGCGGCGGGCAGCGTCTCGGCCGACGCGGCGCGGCCCACGAGTCCCGCGAGCCCGAGGGGGCGTGGGCTCGCAGCCAGGGCTTCGACGGCATCGGGGCCGATTCTCACCAGGCGATCGAAATCGGTGCGACCGTCCGCGACGAGCCGCGCCGCGAGCGGCCGCGAGCCGATCTCCGTCAGCCCGTCGAGCGCGAGCGGTCCGACATGTCGGGCGAGCGATTCCGCCGCCGGCGTGGTGAGTCTGGTGATCCCCGGCAGCGACAGGCGGCCGACGTGCGGCTCCAGCGCCCGGGCGACCGCGTCGGTCAGATCCGTGAGGCCGTCGAGCGCGAGCGGGCCCGGATGCCGCGCGAGCAGCGTTGCCAGCGGCGGCGAGAGCGTCTCGGCCGCCCGGCTGCGGGCCGCCAACCCGGCCACCGACAGCGGCCCGGGATGCCGGGCGAGCGACGCGGCGGCGGCGTCGGACACGACCACCACGCCGTCGAGCGAGAGCGGGCCGCGGTGCGGCTCCAGCGCCCGCGCGGCCTCCTCAGAGAGCGTCGTGAGCCCTCCGAGCCGCAACGCCGCGGGCGTCGCCGCGAGCTCCGTCGCTCGTGCCGCCGAAAGCGATCGCAGCGCGTCGAGATCGAGCGTGGCCGGCTGCGGCCGCGGCTGCGGCCTCACGGCGACGAACGCGACCGCGAGGGCGGCCGTCGTGGCCGCCGCCGCCAGCCATCTCGGCCAGGCGGCCCTCCGGCCGGCAGGCTGTTCACGGTTCGGCTTCACGACGCACCACTCCCTTCCTGCGGCACCAGGCCATCCCGGTCGACGGCGGCCCGCGCGGCGGGCCACCGGGCCGCGACGCCGACGTCAGAACGCCACTTCCAGGTCGAGGAACGCGGCGAACAGGTTGTCGAGCCCGCCGTCGACGTTGCCGTAGAGCGCCTTGAAGCCGTTGCCCACGAGGAGGCCCGAGACACCCGACCGGAAGATCATATTGTTGTTGAGGAACGGCCGCGTTTCCATGCCCAGACTCAGGTCGGTGCCGATCGACTTGGAAATGTTGTTCTGGAACACCAGCGACTCGAGCGTCTTGGTGGTGTCGAAGAAGAGGAAGTTGCAGTTGGTCACCAGCCGCGTCCGCTGCGTCACCTCGAAGTCGACGCCCACGTTGTAGAGCTGCAGGCCCGGATTCACGAAGTTGGCCTGCGACTGGAACTTGTTGCTGGCCCGCAGGTCGGGGTAGATCGACAGCAGGTTCTTGAGGTTCGTGCCCAGCAGCTTGATCTGCTGGCGGACCCAGAAGCTGAACTCACCCCCCGCGAACTGCGTGTTGTCGATGATGCCGTCGAAGCCGCCGCCCTTGCCGTCGTTGACGTTGTTGTCGCCCGAGGCGAAGAAGACAGAGCTGCGGAACCGGATCCAGTCGGGCGAGTAGGAGAGCTCGAGTGCCGCCATGGTCGCGCCGATGTCGACCGGCCGCAGGGCCATCTGGTTGAGAGTGTCGTGGCCGAATGCGTAGTAGAACGCGCCGGTGACGTTGAGCTCGTTGATGTGGCCGTCGCTGGCAATGCCGGCGTAGCAGGCGTTGACCTCGTGCGGCGTGGCGATGCCGATCGGGTCGGGCCGCACGAGGAAGCCGTTCTTGTCGTATTTCAGCGTCGCCTGGTCGTGGTCGTAGTGGAAGCTCGTCTGGATGGTGTGCCCGGGCCAGATGAAGTCCTGTCGGTAGTAGTTGGCGATGATGATCTGCTGGTTGCGCGGGTCGAAGGAGTTGAGGAAGCTGTTGGTGTCCTTCTCCCGCTGGTCGAAGGCGATCAGGTTGAACTGGTCGCGGTTGGCCAGCCGCGTGCCGAAGAGGCGGATCGAGCGGTTCAGGTCGCTGAAGATGAAGCCGCGGAAGTCGCTCGTGAACGGCTGCGAGCCGCCGCGAATCGAGAGGAAGTCGTAGTCGGTGCTCAGGTCCGCCAGCTTCGCCTCGAGCCACCACTCCTCGAGCGTGGCGAACCCGCGCGAGCGGCGGCGGCCCTGACCGACATCGGGGCTCACCACGCCGAACTCGTAGACCTCGAGGTAGTTCGTGTTGACGACCGGCGCGATCCTGATCCGCCAGTCGTTGGGCTTGAACGCCCGGTCGCCGTGGATCAGGTCCATCGCGATGGTGTAGTACTGCAGGAAGAAGAAGCCGTTGGGGTTGCCGTAGAAGTCCTCCTGGCCGGGCGTGGGCGTCGACTCGAACGGCGTGTTGGGCGTGGGCACCTGCCGGAAGTTGGCGATCGTGCGGCTGATCACGGCGAGGTTGAAGAACGTCTCTTGCCCGATGATCGGGTAGTCCTCCTTGAGGAGGTTCTGCGTGTACGGGTTGAAGCCGTTGCCCAGCGCGTAGGGATAGTCCTCCAGCCGCGGATGTCCGCGGCCGTAGCGATCCCACGGCTTGAGCCCGGTCCGCCAGCGGTCCTCGATCGGGACGAAGTGCGACGATTCCTGCCGTTCCTCGGGGATCACGCTCGAACTGCCCGTGAACCCGGCGGGCGGGTACGAGGGATAGCGGAAGAGCGGATCCACAATGGACCGCTCCCCGGCGAGGTCGTAGGCGTTCTCCGCGGGCGGCCGGAGAATCGGCGGGCCGCGGACGCTCTCCGACGCGGCCATGGAGTCGTCCAGCGCCGACACGGGCACGACGCGGCCCACCGCCATCCCGCCGACGTCGTCGAAGTCACAGGGCTCGACGCCCCTGCCGAAGGGCATGGATGCCAGACCGTCCACGTCGGGCAGCGGCGTCGGCCACAGATCGGACTCGGAACCGATGCCGGCGCCGAACGCCGTCGCCGCCGACGGCAGCGCGAGCGGCGCCGGTGTCCAGATGCCCGCCGGCAGCGGATCGGGCGGCGGCGGCTGAGCAAACGTCGCGACGGCACGCGCCGCCGCCCAGGCCGCCACGAGCAGCCGCACGGCCAGTCGCCCGCGCGCGCACGGCGACCATGGAACCGTTGGCCGGCTCACAGGCGGGGCAGGCCGGATCTCCAGCCCGTCGTTGGCAGACACGTGCTTCATCCTCGTGGATCGATCCGAGAACGGCCGCGGCGGGCGGCCGGTCCCGTGCCACGGAGGTCGCGTTGTGCGGCCTCCTCCCCTCCACGGGGGTTGCCACCTGTATCGGTCGTGCCGACTGGGACGACTTTGGCGTTTCTGCCGACTGCGCGGGCCACCGACCGAAAGATCGGCCGACTGGCCCCGTCGCGGCGATCTAGCGAGGAGGTGTCGACGCGGCTTCGCGCAGGATGGGCGGCGGCCGCAGTCGGGGGAACGAACGCGGAGTGAGGAGCATGGCGAAAACGCGCACGCATGGGGCGATCGTCCTGGGATTGGCCGTCGTCGCCGGTGCGGCACTGGCCGCGCCGGCCGCCGCCCACAACCACGACTGGACGCCCTGGATGGGGCGGCCCGCGACCGAGCGGAGGCACTTCCAGGGAAATCAGTTCGATCGTGCCGGGAACCCCGAGTGCGTGTCACCACTCGCCACGCCGGCGGACTCGCCGCACGAGGTGGGCTACTACGTCGGCGGCGGTGCCCCGGTGAAGTCGCACCATGGCGAACCGCGGCGTGAGGGCGAGGGCACCTGGGGAATGGACTACACGGGGATCATCATTCCCAAGAAGAACGTGCTCAACTGGTGGCACGGCAGCCGCTACCAGGGAGGCAAGGGCGCGTACGAGGCGGACGGGCCGCGCATCCTCCACAAGCCCTAGCGGCCCGCGCCCGTCAGCCAACCGGCTGCCGCACGCTTTCCTGGAGCGCGGTCATGCCGGCGGCGATGCCCCCCGCGTGGCCAAACACGCTCGACCCGGCCACGAGCACGCGGGCGCCCGCCGCCACCGCCCGCGGGGCGCTGGCCGCGGTGATGCCGCCATCCACCTCGAGTTCGATCCGCCGCTCCCGCTGATCGAGCAGGCCGCGGAGCGTACGAATCTTCCCTTCCGTCTCGGCGAGGTATTTCTGCCCGCCGAAGCCGGGGTTCACCGTCATCACCAGCACGAGGTCGACCATGTCGAGCACCTCCTCGATCATCCACACCGAGGTGGCGGGATTGAGCACCACGCCGGCCGACAGGCCGAGGTCGTTGATCGACTGGATGGTGCGGTGCAGATGACGGCTGCCCTCCACCTGCACCAAGAGCGAGTTCGAGCCGGCGCGGGCGAAGGCCTCGAGATACCGGTCGGGATCGCTCACCATCAGGTGGGTCTCGAGCGGCAGCCGCGTCGCCCGTCGCAGCGCCTCCACCACCAGCGGTCCCATCGAGATGTTGGGCACGAAGTGGCCGTCCATGACGTCGACATGGATGCGGCTGGCTCCGGCGGCCTCGACCTCGCGCACCTGGTCGCCCAGGCGCGTGAAGTCGGCGGCGAGGATCGACGGCGCGAGCCGCACGGAAAGATTGTCAACCGGCATGGTCCCTCCTGGTGTATGGGCAATCCGCGGGGATCCCGGCCGCCGCGGCGCGATCGACCACCCATTCCAGCGTACCCGCCGGCGCGACGCCCCGCGCCGGCGCCGCCGTCGGATCGCCTGCCGCCGCCAGCACGCGTGAGAGCGCCGGCGCCTTGTCCGCGCCGGCCGCGAGAAACATCACTGCCCGGGCAGCGTCGAGCAGCGGATAGGTGGCCGTGAGCCGGCGGGTCGCCAGCTGCGGCACGTCGTTGGCGACGAACCAGCGGCGGGTCTCGCCGAGGGCCCGCGTGCCGGGAAAGAGCGACGCCGTGTGCGCGTCGGCTCCCATGCCCAGGAGCACCAGATCGAACCGGGGTGGCGGCCCGTCGGCGTCGATGGCGAAGGCCCGCGCCACGGCAGCCTGGTAGTCGCGGGCGGCGGCATCGAGATCGCTTCGCTCCCCCTCGAGC
>JBILVO010000003.1:0-76625 GCA_044370415.1 Pirellulales bacterium | reverse complement strand
GAGCGCTCGATGTCGCTGCGGACGTCGGCGATCGTCGGCGGCGCATCTCCCGCGACCCCCGCCACGACGGAGCACTGGCCCACGAGTGCCCCACGATCGACGAGCCGCATCACCAGTCCGGTGGAGCCGTCCTCCACGGTCCGCCAGCGGGCGTCGTGGACAAGGTCGAATCGTCCGGCCGTGTCGCGGTGCCAGACGCGGCCGGGACGACCGGGTCCACGGCGCCGCGTCTCCATAGTCACGTCCTGAATGACTGTCGTGTCCTGAATGTTCTTGTGCGTCTTTTCCGCGGCGGCCCTTTCAGGGACGGCCAGTCGTTGTTGGCCAGAGCCGGTCCCCGCCGCTGGAGACCTGGCCACGACCAGCCGCGCCTCGACGTCGAGGCCGGGGGCGACGTGCCCCGCCTGCCGTCGTTCGCGGATCACCACCGAGACGTGATCGACCCGCGGCTCGATCCGCCATGCCGGTGCCTGCGAGTCGGCGGCGTCCGCATCGACCTCTCGTGCCGGCGCGGTGCAGCCCCCCGAAACGGTCAGCCTGGCGGGCACGCCATCCACCCACCCCTCCACGGCCCCGCTCAGGGTCATGCGGGCGCGACCGTCGGTCACCTCTTCCAGTCGGGCCTTGATGGTTCCCGACTCGATTGTGTCGATCGCGAGCAGTCCTGCGGCCAGGTCCGCCGCCACCTCCCATGCCTCCCCCACCGCCACGGCGGCGCGTGGCAGGAGATCGTCCAGCAGCACCGCGTCGAAGGGCAGGGAGAGCAGGTCGCGTTCCGCCGCCGTGAGGAACGCATCCTCGAGATAGGGCTCGGGCGTGGTCCCCTGCCTGACGACCAGCAGACGCCGGGCATCGTTCGCAAGGGACGCGACCGCCCCTTCGCCACCGATCCGCAGCGCCGCCACGGCGTCGGTGTAGGTGCGGCTGACGGTGGGGACGGCCGCCTCGTGCACGGCCGTCTCCTCGAAGTCGAACCGGGCATCCACCGTGATCGGCCGCCGGATCGGCGGTGCATCGCGTCCTGCCGGAGCGATCAATTCTCCGGTGACATCCAGTTTCACACGGCACCGCAGCGGCAGGGCCGCCGGCGGCGCGGCGTCGACCGGCCCAGGTGCTGGGCCAACTGGGGCTGCGGCTGCCGCGATATCGGGGCCCGACTCGGGCCGCTCCCCCGGTTCGGCGGCCGGTTCGGCGGCCGGGGACGGCTGCGAATCCCCTGCGTCCAAGGCGATTTCCATGACGAGGGCCTCGTCCACAGCCGCGACCGGCCCCGCTGCCGCCTCCCCCACATTCTCCCCACCATCCTCACCGCGGCCGCTGGTCGGGATCCCGACCATCAGGCCGCAGGTGACGCCCAGGACCGCCAGGACCCCAACAAGCCGGCTCCCAGGTTTTCCGCACTGCAGCTTCAGCTTCATCACGTCTCCCGTCATCCACTCCGCCCCCGTGCACCACTCCCGTGCACCAGGTGTCCGGCCAGGTGTCCGGCCGGTCGTACGGCAGCTGGTGGTGTCTCTACTTCCTTCGGCCCGGAAGAACCCCCGCCGGCCCCGGAAAAATGCCCACCCGTACCAAGTGTCCAGTCGGAAAAACGTCTTTTTTCAAGGGAATCCAAAATGTCCCCCACGGACTGCGAGAAAAATGCGGTCGCGGTAAGCTATTGGCCGGCAACGGCTTACGGCTCTGTGGCCGCGGCTCCGAGCGTGCCGACGGGGAGGTGTCCTGCGGAATTCCTCAAGAACGACTGTCCGTTCATGAACCGTCGCACCGGCAACGCCGTATAAGTCTCAACGAACTCTCCCAGAGGGCGATGGGTGAAGGACGACCCGGGGTTCCCCCATTCACAGCCCGGCAAGGACGGCCGGGAACGGAGGTGACGAATGCGCTCGAATTTCTTTGATCCTGCTGATGAGAACGCGTCGCTGCGGCTGTTCAACGAGCCCGGTCGCGAAGCGGCCGACGGGCAGGCTGTCGCCGGTCGGTTGACCGCCGCCACGCCGGCGGCCCCCGACGAGGTGCTCTCGATCGAGGACCTCGCGACCCGCTTCAACGTGTCGACCAAGACGATCTCGCGGTGGCGGGACCATGGCCTCGTGGCCGAGCGGCACGTGGTCGGCGGCCGACGCCGCGTCGGCTTCCTCGCCAGCGCCGTGGAGCGGTTCATGCGCGAGAACAGGCTCAGGATCGATCGCGGCAGCCGCTTCAGCCAGATGTCCACCGACGAGCATGATCGCATCATCGCCTGGGCCCGCCGCCTGGCCGCCGCCGGTGCCTGCCCGGCCGACGTGCATCGCCGGATCGCCAGCCGCCTCAATCGCAGCGTGGAAACCATCCGCTACACGATCAAGAGGCACGACCAGGATCAGCCCGACGTGGCGGTGTTCCAGTCGGCGGGTGGCCGCCTCCGGCCGGAGAACTGCGACCGGATCTACCAGCAGCACCTGCGGGGCGAGCCGGTCGAGTCGATCGCGGCCCGCTACCGCCGTTCCAAGGCGAGCATCTACCGGGTGATCCTCGCGCAGCGTGCCCGGCAGATCATGCAGTTGCCGCTCGACTACATGCCCAACGCGCTCTTCGAGCGGAAGAGCGCCGAGAAGGTCGTCGACCAGCCCTACCCGGGCGCCGACGACCCGGTGAAGAAGGTGCGGCGACCGGCCGGGCTGCCCGCCTATCTGGCGAGCCTCTACGAGGTGCCGCTGCTCACCCGCGAGCAGGAGGTCTGGCTGTTCCGCAAGTTCAACTACCTCAAGTCGAGGGCGTCGGCGCTGCGGTCGCAGCTCGAGCCCGACCGCCCCAATGCCCGGCTCATGGACCAGATCGACCGTCTCTACGCGGAGATCGTCGATCTCAAGAACCGGATCGTGCGGGCCAACCTGCGGCTGGTGGTATCGATCGCCAAGCGTCGCGTGTCGTCGGGCGACAGCTTCTTCGACCTGGTCAGCGACGGCAACATGTCGCTGATCCGGGCCGTGGAAAAGTTCGACTACGCCAGGGGCAACAAGTTCAGCACCTACGCCTCCTGGGCGATCATGAAGAATTACGCCCGCACCATCCCCGACGAGCATCGGCACCACGACCGCTTCCGGTCGGCCGACATGGAGTTGCTCCAGTCGGCCACGGACCGGCGGGCCGACGAAAACCAGCAGCGGATCGCGGAGCGGGATCGGCTCCGGCAGGTCGGCAAGTTTCTCGACAGGCTCGACTCCCGCGAGCAGACGATCATCATCCGCCGCTACGGTCTCGACCACGAGCACGAGCCGCAGACCCTCAAGGAAGTGGGCTCGGCGCTCGGCGTGACAAAGGAGCGGGTCCGGCAGATCGAGGCGAAGGCTCTCGAGAAGCTGCGTGAGGCGGCGACGGCGGACGGCGTCCTGCCGGAACTCGAGTAGTCGCCTCGACCAACTCGCGTCCGGGGAGGCATCACGCCGCCATGCGGCGTGATGCCACTGCCGCCGCTTGATCGACGGACGATCGTGGCGTCACAGCACGCCGGCGCGTCAACGGATCGGCGCGTCGAGCGACGCAGGCACGACGCCCGAGGGCGGCTGCGGTCCGCTCTTCGCCTGGCTGGCCGGGGCTTGGCCGGCCGGGGCTAGGCCGGGTGAAGCCTGCCCTGCGGCCGCCTTGCGGCTGCCGGCCCGAGGCTGCGACGGCTCTGCGCGGACGGCCTGTGCGGCGACGGCGGCCGCTTCCGCGGGAAGACCGGGCTCCCCTAGCGTGCGGCCCGGGGCCACCGGCCGCGGATCGCCGGGCCGGCTGGGCGCGTGGCTGGTGCCGGCGAGGAAGTTGTCGATCGCCGCCGACTCACGGAGGTGCGTGAAGTATCGCGAGAGTTCGATCCGCTGCTTCTTCTCGTGGATGTCGTCGAAGAGCTCGCCGCGCACCTCCTCGAAAGTCACCTGCGCCGCCGGCGTGTAGCCCTCGCAGAAGATCACCAGGAACCGGTCCGCGACCTGCACGATGCCCGACAGTTCGCCCGGCTTGAGCGCGAACGCCTGCCGCTCGAGCGCCGGCTGGCCACCGTACTGCTGGATGGGCGGAACTTCGCCCCGCAGCGTGCGGCTCGTCGGGTCGACCGAATACTGCTCCGCGAGGTCGCCGATCCTCTCGGCGCTGGGATTCTGTCGGGCGAGCTGCCACACCTCCTGGGCCCGCCGCTGGCTGTCGAGCACGATCAGGCGGCAGCGGCAGCGCGGCCCGAACGTCGCCTGAAAAGCCTTGTCGAGGTCCTCCTGGGTCACCGGCACCTTGCCGACGAGCTGCTTCAGCGCCACCGTCGGCTGCACGACGTCCTCGATGTAGTGCCGCAGCGGAATCTTCTCGTCCTGCGTCACCCGCTTGAACCAGGCGTCGACGTCGGGCGACCCGTCGGGCTTCTTGAAGCCCATCGACTCCGCGGCCCGGAAGATCTCCGCGTCGATGTCGGCCTGGGCGACCACCCGTTGCTCCCGCTTGAGGGCCTGCTCGATGAGCTGCTTCGTGATGAGGATCTCCAGCACCTCGAAGCCGTACCGGTCGACGCACTTCTCCCGCACATCGGCGATCATGATCGGCTGGCCGTTGACACGGGCGGCCACGTCGGGAGCCGCCGCGGCCTTCGCCGTGTCGTTGAGGACGTTCTCGACAGTCGCGGCATCCTGCATTCCACGGAACACCTCCGTCGACACCGCGCGGCTCTTCCTCTCACGCAGGTCCTCGAGCAGCCGGGGCTGCACCGACTCCAGCGTCACGTCGGCGGCCGGCAGCCGGTCTTCGCACTTGACGACGATGAACTGATCGGCCACCTGCACAACCTGGGACACGTCGCCCGGGCGGAGCGCGAACACCACCCGTTCGAAGCCGACGTCGCCGGAATGGCGGCGGATCGGCTGCACCCAGCCGTTGGCGCTGGCGCTGCCGACGTCGACGGAGTGCTGCCTGGCGAGCCCGCCAAAGTCGTCGGGGGCGGCCAGCGCCCTGACCCGCAGGTCCTCCGCCTCCTTCCGCGTTCTGGCCACGATGATCCTCGCCTTCACCGAGTCGCCGAACTGGTTCTCGAAGGCCTCCCGCACTTCGTCGGGAGTCGGCTCGATCGCGGCCCGGGCCAACCGTCGCAGCGCGATCATCGGCCAGACGATGTCCTCGGCGTACTGACGCGGCGAGATGCCCCGCTCCTTCTCGATGAGCTCGATCCACTTGTCACGGGGCACGCTGAATCGCTTGGCCATGGCGTCGATCTCGGCATCCACGTCCTGCTGTGTGACCGACACGCCCTGCCGCGCGCACCCCTGCGCAATGACGAGGCGGTTCACCATGGCCTCGAGCACTGTCTTCCCATGCCGGTCGAGGCACTCAGCGGCGAGCTGCGACTGCGAGATCTCGGCACCGTTGACGAGCGCCATGATCTTTTCGGACGCGGCCGCGGGCCCCGGGCTGGGCTGTCCGGCGGCCGGCCGCGGCGGCACGGCCTCGGCATGCGGCGTCCCGGAGAGGCTGCGCCAGGCGATGGCCAAGGCCACCACGGCCGTGACCGCCACGAGTTCGCCCCCGATGACCGCCCAGCGATGCCGCGGCACCCGTGCCGCGGCGTCACGAATCCAGCCGTCACGAATCCAGTGGTGCGGGCCATTCACCGGCAGCAGTCGTCGCATCACGGCGCCCTCCTTGGCGGCTGAGATATGTTCCGGGAAAGCTAGGAAACCCTGCGAATCGGATCAAGGTGAACGTTGCACCTCACCGATCTCCGGTTTACCCTGCGGTTTTCCGGCCCCGGACGCCGACCGCCCATGCCTTCCCCCGACGAACAGCACCGTGGCGGCCGCCCCCCCGCCTCCCCGGCTTCGCCATCCTCCCAGGCGACCCCTCCGTTCCTGACCATGCTGGGGCTGATGCCACCGGTCACGGAGGAGGACGTCAAGCAGGCCTACTTCGTCAAGGCCAAGGCGATGCACCCGGACCGGGGCGGCGACCCCGAGCAGTTCATCCTCCTGCAACGGGCCTTCGAGGAGGCCAACGAGTACGTCCGCTTCAAGGCGGGCAAGCTCGAATGGCTGGCGTCGAAGATCGAGGCCTACGCCCAGCAGCAGGAGGTCGTCAGCGAGACGATCGAACGCGGTGGCGAGGTCGAGATGGAGGAGGCCGACTGGCTGCGGAAGTCCTTCGGCGAGGATTTCGGCCACGTGGCCGACAGGCTCGTGGCCCTGCGGCTCCGAGGCCCGGCCGCGGACGACGTGTTCGCGATCCTGCTGGGATTCCGCGCCGAGTCGCTCAAGGACCTCGCTCGGCTCGATCTCTCCGGCGGGGCCATCACCGACGAGGGGCTGCTGCAGCTCAAGCCGCTGAAGAACCTCCGCTCCCTCGACCTGCGGGGCACGGCGGTCGGCAAGCTGGCCGCGGAGGCGATCCAGTGGTTCGAGCACCTCGAGTTCCTGGGGCTTCCGGCGGGATCGGTCGGCCTCTTCGCCCGGATGACGATGCCGCGCCGAGTGCGGCTCGTCCTCGGCGATCGAGCCGACGACGCCGGCTGAGCGTAGGCTGATCCCGATGTTCACCCTCCACACGCATGCCCTGACGATCTTCCGCGGCGGCCTCGCCGTCTGGCTTCCGGCCCTGCTCCTGTCCGCACCATCGCCCACCGACGCCAAGGAGCCCGCCGTGTCGCCGACTACGCAGGCCGCCACTGACAAGGCTGACACCAACAAGGCCGACAAGGACGCCGTCGGCGCCCGACTCTACGAGGAACGGTCGGTGCGGGTCGATGAGGCTGGCACGCCGGTTGCGTTCCGCTATCGCCTCCTGCTGCCCGACAGCACCGCGGGGGATGCCCCGACGCCCCCACGCCACCCGCTCGTGCTCTTTCTGCACGGCGCTGGCGAGCGCGGCAGCGACAACCTCGCACAACTCAAGTACCTGCCAACGTGGCTGGCCGATCCCGCCACGCGCCGCCGGCACCCGTGCTTCGTGCTCGCCCCGCAGTGCCGCCAGGACGAGCGGTGGGTCGATGTCTCCTGGGCCGACGGCGCCAGCACGCCGCAGTCGGTCACGCCGAGCGTCGACCTCGCGGCCGCCGTGGCGGCCCTGGACGACGTGCTCGCTCGCGAGGCCGTCGATACCGGTCGGATCTACCTCACGGGGCTGTCGATGGGGGGCTTCGGCACGTGGGATCTCGCGGCCCGGACGCCGGAACGCTTCGCGGCCATCCTGCCGATCTGCGGCGGCGGCGACGAACGCGTGGCCGGCCGCCTCGCGGCCCTGCCGACCTGGTGCTTCCACGGCGACGCCGACACCACGGTGCCCGTCGCACGATCGCGGTCGATGATCGCCGCGGTGCGGGCGGCCGGCGGCCGCCCCGTCTACTCGGAACTGCCGGGCGTGGGCCACGACTCCTGGACGCCGGCGTACCGCGACCCGTTCGTGCTCGACTGGCTCTTCACACAGCGGCGGTGACCGGCTGGCGGTCGCCGTGGCGCGACGCTCTCGGAAAGCGACTCTTCGTCGCAGGGACTTTTCAGGCGCAGTGACTGTTCCGGGAATCGCCTATTCCGGAAACAGCCTGGTCGACAGGTAACGCTCGCCGAGGTCCGGCAGGACCACCACGACCATCTTCCCGGCGTTCTCGGGCCGCCGCGCCACCTCGAGCGCGGCCCAGGCCGCGGCGCCGCAGCTGATGCCGCACATCAGCCCCTCCCGCTTCGCCATCTGCCGCGCGGTCTCCATCGCGTCCTCGTCGTCCACCTTCACGACCTCGTCGATCACCGCGAGGTTGAGGATGTCGGGGATGAACCCGGCGCCGATGCCCTGGATCGTGTGCCGGCCGGGCTTGATCGGCTCGCCGGCGAGCTTCTGCGAGATCACGGGGCTGTTGGCGGGTTCGACGGCGACCACCTTCAGTCCGGGCTTCTTCGCCTTGAGCGCCTCGCCGCAGCCGGTGATCGTGCCCCCGGTGCCGACTCCGCAGACCAGGATGTCGACGCGGCCGTCGGTGTCGGCCCAGATCTCCTCGGCGGTGGTCCGCCGGTGAACCTCGGGGTTGGCGGGGTTCTTGAACTGCTGCGGCATGAAGAACTGGCTGCCGGAGCGGCTGATCTCCTCGGCATGACGGACGGCGCCGGGCATGCCCTCGGCGGCCGGCGTGAGCACCAGCTCCGCACCGAGCGCCTTGAGCATCCGCCGGCGCTCGAGGCTCATGCTCTCCGGCATCGTCACTCGCAGCTTGTAGCCGCGGGCCGCGCAGACGTAGGCGAGGCCGATGCCGGTGTTGCCGCTGGTCGGCTCGATCACGATCGTGTCGGGGCCGAGCCTGCCGTCCCGCTCCGCGGCGTCGATCATCGCGGCGGCGATCCGGTCCTTCACGCTCCAGAGCGGATTCATGTTCTCGATCTTGCCGACGACGGTCGCCACGCAGCCCTCCGTGACCCGCCGCAGACGCACGAGCGGCGTCCGGCCGATGCACTGCGTGATGTCGTCACGAATTCCCAACGGCAGCGTGGACATGCTCATGGACGCACCTGATTGCTCGTGATGGTGGGATGGACGGACGGAATGACGGTCGACAAACGGCTCCCGCCGGCCCGAGGCCGGGGAGAATACGCCCCGCCGTCCGGCCGCGTAAAGACCGGAAGCCCTGCGGCAGATCCGCGTGCCGGCCCGCGCACCTACGGGAGCAGCTTCACCCGGATGTTCCTGTAGTGCACCTCGCTGCCGGGGTCGTGCGCCTGCAGCGCGAACGTGCCGTGGGAGAGCTTCCTGGTCCCCGTCACGCCGTCCGGCTCGACGAATTCGAAGAGCACCTTCCCGTTCACGAGCACGGTCACCGCCTTGCCCTTGACCACCACCTCCTCGGTGAACCACTCGTCGTCGGCCGCCGGCGGGATGAAGTTCTTGACCACGTTGTAGATGCTCCCGGTCCGCACCGGATCCTTCTGGGAGTTGTTCACCTGCATCTCGTAGCCCTGGGCCGGCCAGCCCTCCGGCTGGAAGGCGGTGTGGAAGAAGATGCCGGAGTTCGCTCCGGGCTTGGTCATGACGTCGGCCTTGAAGTGGAAGTTGGTGAAGTCGGCGGGCTTCGCCGCGTCCGCCCCCACGTAGAACAGGTGGCTCCGCGGCCCGTGGCAGACGATCATGCCGTCGGCGACCTTCCAGCTGTCCTGGTTTTCATTCGCCCGCCATCCTGCCAGACTCTTGCCGTCGAAGAGCTGCTGGAAGCCGGGCTCCTCCTCGGCATGGACCGGCAGGCATGCCGCCACCGCCAGTACCAGAGAGGCGGCCAGGCGGGCCTGCGGCACGGTCCTCGGCCCCGGAACGACACCGCCGCGAACAAACTCCCTGTACAGTGCGTATGCCATGGACGGTCTCCGTGATTTCCGAGTTGTGAAGGACGCTGCGATTCCCACGCTCGCCGCCGATTCGTCGAATCATACGCCCCCCGTAGAGACGACGCCAACGCTCCCGCCGGCGGTGCTCCGCACGCTCGACCGGGCCGGACTGAACCACCGGCCGGTCCTGCTCTCGATCGACGCCGACGTCTCGCTCGACGGCCGTCCCGCCCGCGAATGGCTGGTGGTGACGGCCGACCACCTCTCCGCGGTGGCCGAGACGGAATCCGGCGATGTCCTCCGCAGCATCGCCTGGGAGGGAGTCGACCAGGTGCGGACCAGCGCCGGGCTGGGCGGCGGCACGCTGCAGGTCCGCGACGGAGGCGACTGGGTCGACGTCGTGCGTTACTCCAACGCCATGGCGTCGCGGTTTCACAAGGTGTCCCGCGCGCTGGAACAGGCCCGGGAATCCTCCCCGACCGCCGGTCGCCTGGCCTCGGTGGCGTCGATCTGGAGCGACGCCGACCCCCGGGCGGAGCCGCTCGATCCACCGCGCTGCCCCAGCTGCCGGCTGCGGCTCGCAACCCGCGACACCTCCTGCCCCCGGTGCGTGGAAAAGGGGCGGATCATGCGGCGGGTGGCCGATCTGCTGCGTCCCTACGCCCGTGGTGCGGTCCTCCTCTGCGGCCTCACGCTGCTGGGCGTCGTCGCGGAACTGGTGCCGCCGAAGTTGCAGCAGTACATGGTCGACGACATCCTCTCCGGCCGCGCCGGTGGGACGACCGGCGTGACGACCGGCACGACGCCCGACTTCAAGACGGCCCTGCTGGTCGTCGTGCTGGCACTCGCCTTCTCGCGCGTGCTGCTCTCGCTCGTCGGCGTGTTCAAGGGTCGGCTGGCCACCGCGATCGGCACCGGCATCACCTCGACCCTGCGCGAGGAGATGGTGAAGAAGCTGCACGGCCTCTCGATCTCCTACTACGACCGGCACCAGGTCGGTTCCATGATCAGCCGCGTGGCCCACGACAGCGAGGCGCTCCACGGCCTCATGCACCAGATCACAGGCGGCTTCCTCCTGCAGATCGTGCAGCTCTTCGGCGTGGGCGCCATGCTCATCTGGATCAACCCCAAGCTCGCCCTCTTCACGCTCATCCCGGTGCCGCTGGTGATCCTCGGGTCGTGGGTGTTCTGGCGGCACGTCTACCCGCGGCACTACCGGCTCTGGGACGCCTCCAGCAAGCAGATGTCGGCCCTCTCCGGGATGCTGTCGGGCATCCGCGTCGTGAAGGCCTTCGCGCAGGAGCCCCGCGAGCAGGATCGCTTCCACTCCGCGAGCGATCACCTGCGGCAGTGGCGGCAGTGGGTCGAGCACACGAACACGACCTACGCCGCGTCGATGCAGATCGTCTTCAGCCTCGGCGGCCTGATCGTCTGGTACGTCGGCGGCCGTGACGTGATCGGCGGCGAGATGACGCTCGGCCAGCTGATCGCCTTCCTCGCCTACCTCGCGATGTTCTACGCCCCCCTAGGCGCACTCTCGAACTTCACGACCTGGCTGACGAGCTTCCTCTCCGGCAGCCAGCGGGTGCTGGAGTTGCTCGACACTCCCGCGCTGATCGCGGAGCCGGACGAGCCGGTGCCCTGGGGGGACGTGCGCGGCGAGATCCGGTTCAGCGACGTCACGTTCGGCTACGACCGCAACCAGCCCGTGCTCCGCGACGTGTCGTTCACGGTGAGCCCGGGCGAAATGGTGGGCATCGTCGGCCGCAGCGGCTCCGGCAAGACGACGCTCGTCAGCCTGCTGTCGCGGTTCCACGACGTGCAGGAGGGGAGCATCACGGTCGACGGCATCGACATCCGCGACCTGTCGATGCACGACCTGCGGGAGAAGCTCGGCGTCGTGTTCCAGGATTCGTTCCTCTTCCGGGGCACGATCTGGAAGAACCTCTCCTACGGCCGCCCGCAGGCCACCGTGGAGCAGGGCCTCGATGCCGCCAAGGCGGCGGGCGCGCACGATTTCCTCTGCCGCCAGCCCCTGGCCTACGAGACGCTGCTGGGCGAGCACGGCGCCGGCCTGTCGGGCGGCGAGAAGCAGCGGCTCTCGATCGCGCGGACGCTGCTGTACGATCCGCGGATCCTCGTGCTCGACGAGGCGACGAGCAACATCGACGCGGAGGCGGAGAAGAGCATCCAGGAGGCGCTCTCCGTGCTCGTCAAGGGACGGACCACGATCGCGATCGCCCACCGGCTCTCGACGCTGCGGAACGCCGACCGCATCCTCGCCTTCGACCGCGGCCGGCTGGTCGAGCAGGGGACGCACGCCGAACTGCTCGCCGCCGACGGCATCTACGCCCGGCTGGTCCGCATCCAGACGCAGGTGACGAAGCAGCAGACGGTCGACGGGCTGCTCGTGGCGGAACAGCCGCGGCTGGAGCCGACGACGACGGCGCCGCAGGCCGAGCAGCCGCCCCAGACGGCGCCCGGCATCCACTGGCTCGCGCCCGGGGCCCATCGCTTCGTGATCGGAACGCACGGCCGGATCGAGCTGTGGCAGGGCGACGACCGTCTCGCCGCGGGGCTCTTCGTCGTCCACGCCTTCCCGGCGACGCATCCCGAGGGCTACCTCTCGGTGCGAGGCTGGAACGACGCGGGCGAGGAGGTCGAGCTGGGCATGATCCGTGCGCTCGCCGAGTGGCCCGCGGGCGACCGGGAGATCGTGCGGACCGCCGCGGCCCGCCGGGCGCTCGTCCGCCGCATCCACCGCGTGCACGACGTGCGGCTGGCGCACGGCTACCTCGACCTCGACGTGGACACCGACGTCGGCCGCGGCTCCTTCACGATGCGCTGGACGCAGAGCCAAGCGATCGATTTCGGCACCGACGGCAAGATGCTGATCGACACCGAGGAGAACCGCTGGCTGGTGCCGCGGGTCTCCGACCTGCCGCGTCCCGACGAGGAGCGGTTCCTGCAGTACGTCTACTGGTGACGTGCGGCCCGCCGCCGCCCCTGGCCAGGCCGCCGCGCACGGCGACGAAAAAACCCGCCCGGGTCGGATTGGCCGACCCGGGCGGGCGTTGTTTCCGTCAGTCCGAACCGCGAGGCCTTACAGGCCGAGCTTCGAGATCGTCTCGACCATCGGCACGACCACCGGGCCGAGCAGCTCCTTGACGCCCGGGATCGCCATCACGGTGTCGATCACCTTCTGCAGGCCGCCAAGGTTGTCGGCGACCAGCTTGGCGATCGACGAGCGGCCCTCGACCGGCAGCGCGCCGGTCGACTTCTGGAGCGACTCCAGGATCGGGGCAAACTCGTTGAGCTGCGGGATGGCCGCCTTGGCGGTATCCTCGTCCTTCACGCCGCCAAGCACCTTGGTGAGGTTGCCGAACAGGCCGGTGAGGCCCTCGCCAACCTTGACCGCCTCGGCGACGCCGGGGGCGAGTTCGATCGTCTCCCTGACGACGCCCTCGACCTTCTGGCCCTCCCGCTCGATGACGGCGGTGCGGTCGACGACGACCGGGCCCTCACGGCGAACGCTCTCCGCGACGACGACCTCCTTCTGCTGCGGCTTCGGCCACAGCATGTAGCCGACGAGGCCCAGCAGCGGCAGGAGCAGGAGCGGCAGCCACGCCGGGAAGCCGCCGGCGGCGGGCTCCTCGTGGCGGTGCACGCCGCGGGCCGGAGTCGTCTCGCCGCCACGGCCGGCGGTCGACACGTCGAAGTCGGCCAGCGACAGACCCCGCGGTAGGGCCGCCTTGATGTTGTCCTGCTGATCGGCGAAGAGCCGCTGCAGACCGCCCACGTCGGCCTTCGCGCCCTTGAACTGGTTCGCGATCGTGCCGAGCACGACCGGGGCCAGGTAGGTCAGGAGTGTCTTGGCGATGCCCGGCTGCATGCCGAGGAACGATGCCAGCACGTTGACCAGGCCGCCGAGGTTGTTGCCCATCAGCGACGACAGCAGGTTGCCGCCGATGCCGCCGAGGCTGGAGGCCTGGCCGCCACCGAGCAGGCCGGCGAGGTTGCCGAGCGTCTTGAGATCGAGGCCGCCCATCGCGTTGGCCAGCTGGCCGGCGCCGCTGTTGGTGGAGGCCAGCTTGGAGAAGGCCGACAGCAGCGCGGGAACCGCGGCGGTCGTGGCGGCACGGGTCTGCGTCTCATTCGTGCCCACCAGCCCGCCAAGCTTGCCCAGCACGTCGCCGGTCAGTTGGCTCGTCACAAGATCGACAAGATTCATGATCAATCGTCTCCAGAAGAAAAAAGGAAGTCGGACAGTCCGGCAGGATGTCTCGAAGCCGTCGGTGGTCTTCCTGCCGAGCCGTCGAGTCGCGCGGTCACCGACGATCGGGGACCCACGGCCGCCAGCTTCGAAACGGTCTGTCTTACGGCCTGGAAAGGGGGGATGCAAGCAGCCGGAAAAGTCCGCCCGATTGGTTCAGGCCCGACGCCAACCGCCGCCTGAAAACCGCGAATTGTGTCGGGAAGTGCGCCGAATTTCGGCCCGCCGGCCCCTTCCTTCCCCGGCTGCGGCTGCCTTCGCACTCTGGGGCGATCGTGGACGTCGTGGTCTGTTCCGGTCATCGTCCGCTGCGGATTGAACCCTGCTGCGTTCAGCCCTGCGGATGGCTCACAGGATCGCCAGCGGGTCGCGCCGCTCCTCGAGCGTGCCGCGGGTCACGCCCACGCGATTGGACGCCCTGAGCCTGCTCCACACCTCCCTGCCGGTCGTTCTGCCGGCCAGCAGGTCGCGATAGCCCCGGACGACGTCGCGGATCGCGTCCCCCTCCTCATCGAGCAGCTCCACGCGATAGTGGCCGACGCCCCGCGCCACCAGCTGCGGCACCGCCTCGGCGGCGCTCTGCGGCACGGCGTTGTAAAGCGTGTTGCGACAGCCGACGTCGGCGGTGAGCAGGTGCTCCACGCCGATCCGATCGCGCAGCTTTACGACGTGGTCGTCGCACGGCCTGCCGCAGTTGGTCTTGTTCGTGCCCGGCGAAAGCACGGCGCAGAAGACGCAGTGCTCCATGTGAAACATCGGCATGTGCTGGTGGATGACCACCTCGAGCCATTCCGACGGCGTCGCGGCCACCAGCGCCAGGAGCTGGTCGCGGTTGAGGTCGTACGAGGCCGTCACGCGTTCCAGCCCCTCCTCCATCAGGAACCCGGCAGTCCGCTCGTTGGCGACGTTGAGCGAGAAGTCGCCGACCACCGGCACGCCCTGGTCGCGAAAGAAGCGCAGCCCCGAGAACGTCCTCACCAGGATTCCATCGGGCCGCGGTTTGGCGAGCACGCGAAAGATGCCCATCTCATCCGGCTTCTGGATCCGCGGCGTGGCGAGGTGGATCGTGGCCGACGCGGCCCGGCAGGCGGCCACGGCGTCGCCGTAGCGGCGGATGTCGGCGAAATCGGCGTAGACCCGTCGCTCGCCGACTTCGAGCACGGCCCGGAGCTGATCGAGCGAACGCACGAGGACGTGCAGCTCCGGGGGCCGGGAGCCCCGGATCGCGGCGGCAGAGCTCGCGTCACCGTGCGGGCCGGGCGCTGGCCGGCCACCGCCCGTCGGACGTATCCGCCGTGGCACCGGTGCGGTGGCTGCGGCCTCGAGCGCCGCCACGATGTCGTGGCGGAGCCTCCCGAGCACGCTGAAGGGCACCATCGGCCGGCCGGCGATGACCGCGGTCAGCTTGCCGAGTTCGTAGGGCGTGCCCCCGAGCCGGCCAAGCTGGTCGCGGAGCACCTGCTCGTCGATCGCGTGCCGCACCGCCTCCTGAGCCAGGTCGGCCGTGGCCACCTCGCAGCGGATGGAGCCGTCGGGAGTGCTCGCGATGACGCGGACGGGCTCACCGACGGTGACCGTCACGTGCATGTCCACCGCGCGCCGCCGCTGTGGATCGGCCGCCGCGAACGTCCGTCGCAGCCGCGTCGTCAGCTGTGGATCGTCCGTCTTCCACACGGCCTGCCCCGGCCGCAGGACCGCCAGATCGACCACCCCTCTGCCGAAGGTCAGATCGACCGGACCGGCCTCGACCTCCTCCGTCACGGAACGGCCCCTTTGGAACACCTCGTAGACGCGGCCGCCCCGCTGGCCGCCGCCGTCGGCCGTCGCCTCGCCGCACTCGAACGCCACGCCGTCGCCCCGCTTGATGCCGGTGACGAGGTCGACGGTCACCCGCTCGCCGCGGACGGCCACGACGGCTCCGAGCCGCACGCCCCGCTTCGCGCTGCTCGTGGCCGGCACGAGCATCTTGTGGTCACAGCCCCCGAGCCAGCCGGGCGAGAATCCGCGCGAGAAGGAGAGCTCCATCTCCTCGACGTCGCGGCGTGTGAACTCCACGGGCCGTGCCGCGATCGCCGCATCGATCGCAGCCCGATAGTGCCGCGTGATCGTGGCGACGTATTCCGGCGCCTTGAGCCGGCCCTCGATCTTGAACGATGCCACGCCGGCCGCGATCAGCTCGGGCACGAGGGCGTAGGCCGCCAGGTCCTGAGGCGAGAGCAGGTACCTGCGGTCGCCAAGGTCGACGTCCTTCCCGTCGCAGATGAGGTCGTACGGCAGCCGGCAGGCCTGGGCGCACTGGCCGCGGTTGGCGCTGCGTCCCCCCAGCGACTCGCTCGTGAGGCACTGGCCGGAATACGCGACGCAGAGCGCCCCGTGCACGAACACTTCCAGCGGCATCGACGTCTTCCGGTGAATCTCCCGGATCTCGTCGATGGAGAGCTCCCGGGCGGCCACCACGCGGCACATGCCGAGCGTCTCGGCGACGGCGATGCACTCGGCGCTGGTGAGCGTCATCTGCGTCGAGGCGTGCATCGGCAGGTCGGGACAGATCTCACGGACCAGGAGCGCGGCGCCGACGTCCTGGAGAAGCACCGCGTCGACACCCGCCTCGGCGATGGCCACGACCACCCGCTCGAACTCCGCAAGCTCGTCGCTGAACACCAGCGTGTTGAGGGTCGCATACCCCTTCACGCCACGGCGATGGAGCGTGTGCATGAGCCGCGGCAGGTCGGCCAGCGGGAAGTTCGCGGCACGGGCTCGGGCGTTGAATCCCGTGTCGAGGCCGAAGTAGACGGCGTCGGCACCGTTCTCGATGGCGGCGGCCACGCACTCCCAGTCACCGGCGGGCGCGAGCAGCTCGGGGGCGAACCGCCCGCCTATCGGCACCGGGGGCGGCACTGCGACGGTCGTCGTGGTCGGTGGTGGCGTGCCGGTGTTCATCCCGTCGAGTATAGGACGGGCTCAGCCGGCTATCCCCTGCACCGCGTCGAGCCGACGGCCGACCGCGTCGAGCTCCTGCTGCCGCTGGGCCACGACCGCCCGCTTCTCCTCGACCACCTTCGCCGCCGCCGCGACGGCCTGGGTCGCCGCCTCCATCGGCTTGGCGGCCTCCTGCATGGCGGTGGTCGCTGCGGCGATCCCCATCGTGTGCGTCTCCACGGCGGCACGCCGGGCCACAACACCCTGCTCCCAGCCGGCCTTCTCGGCGGTCATCGCCGCCAGCATCTCCTGCTTCTGCTTGATCTGCCCCTGCTTGGCCTGCACGGCCGCGACCAGGGCAGCCTGGGCGGCCTTCAATTCGGCGTCGGCGGGCTGTGCCGCCAGCCCCTCCTGCAGGCTCTTGCCGGAGGCCTCCAGCGCCCCCACCGCCTGCTGCGCCTGCCCGATCGCGGCCTGCACGGCCGCCAGTTCACCGCCGCGCTTTCCGATCTGGGCGGTGAGATCCTGCGACTCCTTCTCGGCGGTGGCGATCATGGCGTTCAGGGAGTCGATCTGCTTCTGAAAACCGTCCCGCTTGGCGACGTGCGTCAGCCGCACCTGCTCCTCCGCCTGCCGCTTGGCATCCGCGGCAGCCACGTCCGCCTCCGCCTGTTCCACCCCCTGCTCCCGCTCTCGCAGTTCGGCGAAGACCTTGTCGTAGCCCGCCTGGAATTCGAGTTCCGCCTTCCAGCGTGCCTGTTCGGCCGTCGCGGCGGCGACGCGGTTTTTGAGATCGGTGAGCTTGGCCTCCAGCTGTGACTGCTGCTGCTTGGCGGCCGCGATCGCCGCGTCGGCCTGCTCGAGCTTCTTCTTGGCGGCGTCCACCACCGCCTTCGCCTGGTCGCGCGGGGGCAGGGCTGCGTTGGCCGCCTGAGAGGCGGCGGCCGCCGCCTCTGCGAGCTTCCCGACCATCGCCTTGTGTCCGTCGAGCTTGCCCTGGGCCTCGGCCTGCTTCGCCTGCGCGGCGACGACCGCCTGCTGGGCCGCCTCCTTCTTGACGGCATCCTCACCGGCCTGAGCGACCGCCTCGCCGGCCTTCGTCGCATCCGCGACGGCGGCCTGCACCTGCTGCTCCAGCGCGGGCACGGCGGCAGCGGCCTCGGCCTGTGACTTCTGCGCAGCCGCGGCGACGGCGGCCGCCGCGTCGGCCTGCTTCTGGGCCTCGGCGAGCTTGGACTCTGCCATGGCGGCCTCGCCGACCACGGCCTCCCGCTGCGTGCCCGCCGCCGCTCCCTGGGCCACGGCCTGGGCCAGGACGGGAGTGATCTGCTTCTCTTCGCCGGCCAGTTCCGCGGAACGTGCCTGCACGGCCTGCTCCGCACCTGCCAGCCGTTCGGCCAGCCGCGGCGGATTGGCATCGAGGCTGCCAACGCGGGCACCATCGGCTGCATTCCAGACGCGGATTTCGCCAGTCCAATCGCCCACCACGAGCCGGTTGGTCTCGTCGCAGATCGCCGCGGCCAGTCCGATGTCGGCGCACGGCTCGAACGCCCGCTCCTGCGTTCCATCCGACTTCCAGAGCTTCGGCACCTTGTCGCGTCCCACCGACACGATCCGTCCGTCGCGGGTGAATCCGACGGAGGCGACGCCGCCGGGGTGCGCCGCCCAGGCCTTCACCTGGCCGCCGTTGGCCGGCTCCCAGAGGCGGATCTGGCCGTCCTCGCAGGCGGTGGCGATGAGGTTCGAGTCTCCGCGCCAGGCGACGCTCGTCACGCTGGCGGGATGAGCCTGCAGCGCGAGGTAGTCCCGTCCGCTCACGGCCTCCCAGACGTGCACGCCGCCGCTGCGGTCGGCCGTCGCCACCAGGACGCCGTCGGGGCTGAACGCCACGGACTGCACCCAGTCGGTGTGCTTCACCAGGTCGTGCAGCTTGCCGCCGGTCTCGAGCGAGAAGATGCGGACCACTCGCTGCGGGCCGCCCAGGGCGACGAGCCGCTGGTCGGGGCTGATGTCGGCCGCCAGCACGGCGTCGGCCTCGTCGCCGACGGCCCGCACGCGCCGCCCGTTCTTCACGTTCCAGACGACGACGCGGCCGCTGGCCGCCCCCACGCCGCCGCCCGCCAGCACCAGCCCGCCGCCCCTGCTGAACCGCACCACGTGGGGCCGGCCCTCGGGAAAGGCGAGGACGCCCGCCGGCTGCAGCGAGTCGGTGCGGTAGAGCAGCACCTGCTTCTGGCCGCAGACGGCGGCGAGCGGTGCCCAGGGGCTGATTGCGATGGAACTGCAGGCGTCGACCGCCGCGGTCCGCGTGGCCGGCTCGAGCGGCAGGTGCGCGGGCAGTGGCGGCACGGCGGGCCGCTCGCCCGCCGGCGTGGCCATGGCCACGTCGACCTTCTTCGGCGGCGCAACCGCCACGCTCCCCTTGTTCTCCAGCAGCCCGCCGTCGATCCACGACCGCAGCACCTTCCGCTCGGCTTCGGGAATCGGCGGTGCGTCGGGCGGCATCGTGGGCTCGTCGTCGTGGTTGACCACGCGGAAGAGATAGCTCTTCGCGGCGTCACCCGACACCAGCACGTCGCCCGACCCGCCTCCCTGCATGATCGCGCTGAAGCTCGTCACGTCGAGCCCGCCGGTCTTCTTGTCGGCGTTGTGGCAGCTCCCGCACCGCTGCCGCAGGACCGGCAACGCGTGATCCTGATAGGTCACCTTCTCGTCGGACCGCCCCACGGCGCCGGCAGCCACGGCGCACAGGCACGCCGCCGCGAGGAGACGGAACGATCGCCTGGTGTTCATGGCTGGAGGGCGGCTTACGTCGGCGACGCTGCGGCCGGCAGGAGGGTCGGAAACCGTTCGGTCAGTGGTTGAAGACGAATTCCCGCGAGTTGAGGATCGCCCAGAAGGCATCCTCGAGCGCTGCCTGCGGATCGGGCTCGTCCTTGAGGATGGCCAGCAGTCCCTGCCGTTCCTTGTCGGTGGGGGGCCGGGTCAGCGTCCGCAGGTAGAGGTCCTCGACGATCTTCTCCAGCGGCACCTTCGCGTCGAGCATCTTGTTGATCACGCCGCCCGACCTGATCTTCTCGGCGAGCGTGTCGCCGTTGAGCAGGTGGAGCGCCTGCGAGAGGTTGGGCTCCATCTTCACCTCGCAAGAGCAGGCCGTCGCCCGCGTCGCCCGACCAAACGTCGTGAGGAAGTAGGTGCTCGTGTTGCCGTCGGCGATCTGCACCGCACGGGCGCCCAGCGGCAGCCCGGCGAACTTGTTCTTGGTGTCGGTCACCGCCGTCACCATGTCGAGCAGCACCTCGGCCCGCACCCGCCTCAGCTGGGATTTGGAGAAGTTGCGGGTGTCGTCCGCGTTGGTCTCGTTGGCATGGGTCGAACGCTGGTACGTCTGCGAGGTGCAGATGTCGCGGATCAGCTTCTTGAAGTCGTACTTCGATTCCACGAACCGCTTCGCCAGCGTGTCGAGCAGTTCCTCGTTGACCGGCGGATTGCTGACGCGGACGTCGTCCACGTCGTCGACGATGCCGGCGCCGAAGAAATGGGCCCAGACGATGTTGGCGAGGTTCCGGCCGAAGTGCGGGTTGTCGGGCGACGCCAGCCAGGCGGCCAGCATCTCGCGGCGGTCCTTGCCCTTCGTGTCGGGCGACGCGCCCCCGAGGAACTTCGGCGGAACGACCCGGCCGCCGACGGGGTGCTTCACGTCGCCACCGCCGGAATTGAAGATGATCGTCTCCCGCGGGTCCTCCCCCTGCTTGCGGCCGATCTGGGCGAAGAAGTTGGCGAAGCCGTAGTAGTCGTCCATCGTCCAGCGGTCGAACGGATGGTTGTGGCACTGGGCGCACTGGATCCGCATCCCCATGAAGACCTGGGCGACGTTCTCGGCCGTCTTGAGCGTGTCGCGCTCGTGCTGGAAGTAGTTCGTGGCCGGGCTCGAGAACGTGCCGCCCTTGGCCCCCAGCAGTTCCTGCACGAGCTGGTCGATCGGCGTGTTCGCCTCGATCCGGTCCTGCAGCCAGCTGTAGTAAAGCAGCATCGCCTTGTAGCTGACCTGGTTCTGGACCGTGCGGATCATCATCAGCTCGGCCCACTTCATCACCCACAGGTCGACGAACTCCTTGCGGGTGAGGAGCTGGTCGACGAGGTGCGCCCGCTTCTCCGGGTCGGTGCTGGCCATGAAGGAGCGGTACTCGTCCGACGTCGGCAGCACGCCGCAGATGTCGATGCTGGCCCGTCGGAGAAATTCGGCGTCGCTGCAGACCGCCGACGGGTTGATCCGCAGCTTGTGCAGCTTCTCGTTCACGAGCTCGTCGACGACGTTCGCGGCGGGAGGGTTCGCCCACTGGAACGCCAAGCCGGCGGGCAGCGTGATGAACGGCACGCCGACGGTGTGGGTCTCGAATCGCGCCATGACGAAGGCCTCGCCCCGCTGCCCGGCCGTGACCAGGCCGTCGGAGCCGACCTTCGCCGAGTTGTCGTTGTTGCTGAGGAAGACCGCCAATGACGTCACGTCGCGGTCGGTGCCGTCGGCGTATTTCGCCCGCACGGTGAGCTGCTGCGTGGCGCCGATGCCGTCGAGCACGGCCTCCGGCGGGAAGACCTCCACCGCCACCACGGCGGGGACCTCGCCGGGGTCGTTCTTCGCCCCGGCCTCGAGCCACCGCTTCAGGGTCGCGTGGTACTCGTCGTCCTTCTTGATCTTCGCGCCGCCGCCGTGTGGCACCACGTTCGTGGCCTTCGTGAGGAGCAGGCTCTCCTCCGGGAGGGCGCGGTTGATCCGGCGGCCGCTGATCTCCCGCGTGAGGCGGTGGTAGTCGGCCTGCGGGTCGAATCCGAAGAGCGAGAGGCGGAAACCGTCCTTGCCGCGGGCGGCGCCGTGGCAACTGCCGGCGTTGCATCCGTTCCGCATCAGCACGGGCATCACGTCGAGCCGGAAGCTGACGTCGGGGGTGGTCGTGGCGTGGTCGACGTGCACCGGCACCTGCACGGTGCGGCCGGCGACGGTGACATTCAACTGCGTGTCGCCATCGGCCAAGGGCAGAAGCGTGCGGCCGTCGAGCCTGGCCTTGTCGGCGTGCTCGACGGCGAACGTCGCCTGGCCGGTCACGTCGCGGGTCACCCCCGAGGCGTCGACCGACTGGACGACCAGCGATTGCCGGTCGCGGGCCGTCGACAGGTGCACCGCGGGAGGATAGACCCGCACGTCGACGACAGCCGGAGCGGCCGGTGCCGGCGGCGTGGCCGGCGCGGCGGCCAACGCGGCGGCAGGGGCCGGCGCGGGCGGTGCCGACGCGGCCGCGGCTGGCGGCTGCGGCGCTGGAGCCGGCGCCGCGGCCGGAGCGGGCTGCGGTGCCGCCGGTGCCGCCGGTGCCGCCGGTGCCGCCGGTGCCGCCGGTGCTGCTGGTGCTGCTGGTGCTGCTGGTGTGTTGGCTGCAGCGGCTGGCGCGGCGGCGGCTGCCGGCGGCGGTGCCGCTGCGGCCTCCTCCGCCTGCAGTGCTGCGACGCGGAGCAGGCAGGCCGCCAGCGAGGCGAGCAGCAGAACCCGGCGAAGTGAAGCGGTCGTCGTCATGGGTGCGGGCATCACGGGGGTGGAGGCCGGGCTACTTCGTGGCAGACTGTGCCTGCTGCCTGAGTTTCTCGAGCCGCGACAGTGGCTTCTCCGCGGCCGGCTGGGGAGCGGCGGCCGCCTGGGCCGGAGCGGGAGGAGCCGCCGCGGCCGCCGGCGCGGGCGCGGCGATCTGCAGTTCGGTGCCTCCCCCGGACATCCGCACCATCTCTCCGCCCACGGGCGTCGCAATCTCCACGAACAGCGCCTTGTGGTTGCCGACCGGGCTCTGCGCGGAGGTCGCCACGTCGAACACGAGATCCTTCGTGTCCTTGGTGAACTTGAGTTCCGCGGCGGTCGTGTGCGGCGGCAGGCCGAGCAGCCGCGCCACCCCCTCGCCCTCGAACGGCCGTGCCTGTGCGAACGTGCAGACCACCTGGGCGGGCTTCCCCTGCTCGCAGGCGCTTCGCGCCAGTGTCACCTTCGCAAACGGCTCGACCACCTCGATCGACGCCATCTGCGACGCCACCCAAGTGGCCCCCCCGGCGTCTGCCTGGGCGAGCACGTAGACGGGCCAGGTGCCCGTGGCCGCTTTGCCGTCGGCGTTGAGCTGGTAGATCCCCTCGGTGGCATCGGCCTCGATCTTGATCGAGGGCTTCGCGCCGATGCCGGGCGATCGAAACGGGAATTCAACCTTCACCGGCTGCTTGAAGCCCTCGTCACGCGTGACGACCACCTTCAGCTCCAGCACGCCGTTGCGCACCAGCGGAGCCTTCGGCTGGACGATGTCGACGCGGAAGGGCACGGGATCGATCACCGCGGCCGCGAGCTTTCGCACGCGTCCGCTGTAGTGGACGGCCTGGTTCGGGTCCCCGAGCACGAAGTCGGCGGCGTTCTCGAACTGGCCGCGCACCCCGTTTTTGCCCTCCGGATCCTGCTCGCTGACCTGCCGCGCCTCAAACGCGATGAGCTTGCCCGAGAGCGGTGCGTCGGCGGCGGCCTCGAAGACGACCGGCACCTGACCGCGGCCCGCCTTCATCGGCGGCGCCGTCATCGTGATGCCGGCCGGCAGCTGGCTGCCGTCGAGCACGAGGTCGCCGTCGAAGTTCTTCCGGGTGGCGTTGATGAGCACGGCGTAGCGGTTGCCCCGCGGCACGAAGACGGTCTGCCGAGTCTGCGAGTAGCGGTCGATCCGCGGGATCGACAGCGACAGTTCACCCTTCGGCGGCAGGATCTCCACGCGGTAGATGAAGTCGGGCTGCCCGCGGCCGAGATGATCCTTCACGGTGAGGATGTACTCGCCGTCCTCAGGCGGATTGAACGCGAACGCCGAGTCGAGCCCCTTGGCGTCGTCGTTCGCGGCGACGCCGCGGCCGTCGGGCCGCGTGATGCTCACCACGGGATCGAGCCCCGACCGGAGCTGCCGGGCGAGGCACTCGACCATCAGCGACTGTCCCTTCTTGGCGCCGAAGCGGAAGCAATCGACGTCGCCGGGCTGTTGGATCACGCCGTTGAACGAGAGCCCGAGGTCGCCCGTCGTGGCGGTGGCAGCGTCGTTGTTCGGCTCCTGCTCCAGCGCGTTGCCGACCTGCGAAACGCGAAACGGCAGCGGCGACGGGCAGATGCCGCCGGGCCCGTCGCCGTCGGTCGCGAAGAGCTTCATCGTGTCGCCCGTGGCGGCCACGTCGATCTCGCGCTCGATCGGCCCGGCGGCGTCGCCGAGGAAGGCCACCTGTACCTTCTCCCCCGCCTTGCCCCCGGCCGGATAGACGGCCGAAGGCCGTGGAAACGTGCCGATGTGCAGCCGATATCGTGAATTGGCGTCGCCGGCGTACGACGACTCGCGGATCTGGACGTAGTAGCGGCCCGCCTCGGGCGCCGCGACGCTCAGGATGCCGTCCTGCAGCGCGGCCGGCGAGTCGTCCACCGCCGCCACCTGGAACCGCTTGGCGTCGAGGATGGAGATGTGCGGATCGAACCGGTGGCTGCCGAGCCGCAGCCCCTCGACCTCGACGCTGATCCGCTGCCCCTTCGTGAGGTCGACGGCGAACAGGTCCACGTCCTCGCTCTGCACCACGCCGTGCACCGTCGTGTTGAGCGGCACGGCCTGCGCCTGCTCCACGAGACCGTTGGGCTCCACCTCGTCGACGACCGGCAGCGCACCGACCCAGAACGACCGATACTCGCTGACGCCCGACTTCGCCCGCACGTGCACGATGTGCTCGCCGAGCGTGCAGTTCTCGGGGACGTGGACCACCGCCTTGAACGACTTTGCGTCGACCGGCTGGAGCGACCGGACGACGAACCCGTCGTCGCTGTGGAACAGGATCTCCTCGGCGTCGCCGAGGCGGTCACCCGTGAACGTCAGCTCGCGATCGCCGCCGCGCTGCACGCCACGCGGGAGGATGACCGTCAACTGCGGCGACGACGCGGTCGCCACGACGGGCGGCACGAGCAGCGCCACGAGCAGCGCCACGACCAGGGCGACGCGGCGGAGGATCCGCCCCGCTGACGGAAAGGATCGCTCGGTCGCCGCGGGGCGTGTCGCCTGCATCGCATTCTCCAGCACTGGGACTCCCTCACGGGCCGCGGTCACACGATCAGCTGCTTGCGGACCTTGCCGCCGTCGACGATCTCGATCGGCCGGGCGCCGGGCGCCATGAGCTCCTTCTCGGCCCTGATGCCGAGACGGTCGTAGATGGTCGTGGCCCAATCTTCGACGGTGAGCGGGTCGTCCTCGGGCTCGCTGGCAGTGGCGTTGCTCGAGCCATGCACGATGCCGCCCTTGATGCCGCCGCCGGCCATCACGATGCTGAACACCTTCGGCCAGTGGTCGCGGCCCGCGGTGGGGTTGATCTTCGCCGTGCGCCCGAACTCTGTGCCCACGCAGACGAGCGTCGAAGCGAGCAGGCCGCGGCGGTCGAGGTCGCGGATCAGCGTGGCGAAGCCCTGGTCGAAGGACGGGGCGTTTCGCCGCATCTGGGCCTCGATGTTGTCGTGGTGGTCCCAGCTGCCGTAGGTCAGCGTGACGAACCGCACGCCCGACTCGACGAGCCGACGGGCCAGCAGCATCCGCATGCCCGCCTGATTGCGGCCGTATTCGTCCTTGATGGCGTCGGGCTCCTTGGCCAGGTCGAACGCCTCCTGCGCCTTCTCGGAGCTGATCAGGCTGTAGGCCCGCTGGTAGAAGGTGTCGAGCGCGTCGAGCGAATCGCTCTTCTCCTGCTCGCGGAAGTGCTCGTTGACCACGTCGAGCATCCGCCGCCGCTTCTCGAACCGCGAGGCGTCGATGCCGGTGGGGAGCGAGAGATCGCGGACTTTGAACTTCGGATCCGCCGGATCCGAGCCGAGGCTGAAGCCCGAATACGCCGAGCTGAGGTAGCCCGAGCCGGCAAACTCGTTGGGCTGCGACGGAATGCAGATGTAGGGGGGCAGGTTCTGCCGCGGCCCGAACTCGTGCGACACGACCGACCCCATGCTCGGGTACTGCAGCGCCGGGCTCGGCCGGTAGCCGGTGAACATGTTGTGCGTGCCGCGCTCGTGGGCCGCCTCGCCGTGTGTCATCGAACGGCAGACGGCGATCTTGTCGGCGATCTTCGCGGTATGCGGGAGGAGCTCGCCGAAACGCACGCCCGGCACGACCGTCTCGATGCTGCCGAGCGGCCCGCGGTACTCGACCGGCGCGAACGGCTTGGGGTCGAACGTCTCCTGGTGGGCGTAGCCGCCCGGGAGGTAGATGTAGATGATCGACTTGGCAACGCCTTCCTTCAACGCCGCTTCTGCGCCGCGCGCCGCCTGCATCCGGAAGAACTCGCCAAGCGAGAGTCCCAGGCCCCCGATCGTGCCGACGGTGAGGAAACCGCGGCGGTCCAAACCATGGCCAAGCGATCTCATGAAGACGATTCCTTGAGGGGGGATCCCTTGAACTCAGGGGACCCACATGCCAGCGGAGGGGATGCCGGCCTCGCTCGTCGGGGCCGGCAGCCGACCGCCTCTACAGCTCTCCTAATATAACGCTCATCGGCCCCTGCCGCGTTCGTTCAGCAGTCTGGCCGACCAAAAAGTCGCCCCATCCCCCGCAACCCGTTCAACGGCAAGCATTTGCGGACGGTAACGCCGCCATCCCGGTCCGGCCGCGGCTGGCGCGATCCTGCCGGTTTTCCGCATGATGCCGGGCCGTTTCCGCCGGGCCGCCGGTGGCTACTCGTCGTTGCCGCGGAGCTTGGCCAGCACCGTGTAGTCCTCGAGCGTCGTCGTGTCGCCGACGGTTTCCTTCCCCGCGGCGATGTCGCGGAGCAGCCGCCGCATGATCTTGCCGCTGCGGGTCTTCGGCAGCGTCGCCGAGAAGTGGATGTCGTCCGGCGCGGCCAGCGCCCCGATCTGCTGCCGCACGTGCTTGCGGAGCGCGTCCTTGAGCGCCGCCGGGTCGGCGGGCTCGCCCCCCTTGAGCGTCACGAACACCGCCACCGCCTCCCCCTTCACCTCGTGCGGCCGACCGACGGCCGCGGCCTCGGCGACCTGCGGGTGGCTCACGAGCGCGCTTTCGATCTCGATCGTGGAGAGCCGGTGCCCGGCGACGTTGAGCACGTCGTCGATCCGCCCCATGATCCAGTAGTAGCCGTCCTCGTCCTGGCGGGCGTTGTCACCGGCAAGGTACTTGCCCGGCACACGCGACCAGTAGGTCTCGCGGAACCGCTCGTCGTCCCCCCAGATGCCGCGGAGCATCCCCGGCCAGGGCTTCGTCATCACGAGCCAGCCTCCCTCGCCGCGTTCCACCGGGTCGCCGGCGGCGTCGACGATCTCGGGGCAGACGCCCGGCAGCGGCAGCGTGCAGCTGCCCGGCTTGGTCGGCGTGCAGCCAGGCAGCGGGCTCATCATGATTCCGCCCGTCTCGGTCTGCCACCAGGTGTCGACGATCGGGCACCGCTTCCCGCCGATCACCTCGTGGTACCAGATCCAGGCCTCGGGATTGATTCCCTCGCCCACGGTGCCCAGCAGCCGGAGGCTGGAGAGATCCCGCCCCTCGATGTGCTGCATGCCCCACTTCATGAATGAGCGGATCGCGGTGGGCGCGGTGTAGAAGATCGTCGGCTTTTCCTGCTCGATGATCTCCCAGAAGCGGCCCTCGTGCGGCGCGTTCGGCGCGCCCTCGTAGACGAGGATGCTCGCGCCGGCGGCCAGCGGCCCGTAGGTGACGTAGCTGTGGCCGGTGATCCAGCCGCAGTCGGCGGTGCACCAAAAGAGGTCGTCGTCGCGCAGGTCGAAGACCCACTCGGCCGTCGTCTTCGCCCAGAGCAGGTAGCCGGCCGTGGTGTGCTTGATCCCCTTCGGCTTCCCGGTGGAGCCGCTCGTGTAGAGGATGAACAGCGGCGCCTCGGAATCCATGGCCACCGGGGGCGTGTCGGTCGGCTTCCCGGCGACGAGGTCGTGCCACCACACGTCGCGGCCCGGGGTCATGTCCACGGCCTGCCCCGTCCGCTTGAGCACGATCACGTGCTTCACGCTGGGCGACTTCTTCAGCGCCTCGTCGACGTTCTTCTTCAGCGGCAGCTGCGTGCCCCGCCGCCAGCCACCGTCGGCCGTGACCACCGCCACCGCCTTCGCGTCCTCGTTGCGGTCGGCGATCGCCTCGCTGGAAAACCCGCCGAAGATCACGGAGTGCACCGCGCCGATCCGGGCGCAGGCGAGCATCGCGATCACCAGCTCCGGCGTCATCGGCATATAGATCGACACGACGTCGCCCGCCTTCACCCCGAGCGACTGCAGGCCGGCGGCGAACCGGCAGACCTCGGCGAGCAGCTCGCGGTAGGTGAACCTGCGACGCTCGCCGGTGGGCTCGCCCACCCACACCATCGCGATCTTCTCCCCTCTGCCGGCCGCGACGTGCTGGTCGAGGCAGGCGGCCGAGGCGTTGGTGCGGCCGTCGACGAACCATTTCGCCGTGGGCGGATGCCAGTCGAGCACCCGCGTGTACGGCTTCATCCAGGGGAGTGCGTCGGCGCGGGCCCGCCAGAAGCCCTCGGGATCGCGGGCGGCCTCGTCGTAGATCCGCCGATAGTCGTCGAGCGAGCCGATCCGGGACCGGCGCGAGAATTCCGCCGGCGGCGGGAAGACCCGGCTCTCGTGCATGACACTGGCAACCCTGCCCGCCGCCTTCTGTGGCTCGCTCACGAGTGATCTCCCGATGTGGTCCCGCCGGCACCGACTGTCCGGCCGCCCCAGCCGGTCGGCATTATCGAACGGCGGGGACGGCGTGCAAGGCGACACCCTCACGACCGATCCGCGGCTGCTTCGCGGCCGTCGCGCCGCGGTGAGGCCGCCGCAATCATGCGCTCGGCGCTCCCCCGGAGGAACAGTGCGGCCCGAACGGGCTCGCCTGATCGGGGGCGTCGCCGAACCCGATGCCCAGCGCGCGGGCGGCCTGCACGGCGGAACCGCGCGGATCGACTCGGGAAAGCTCGCGGATGGCCGCCGCGATCGGCACGCTCGTGATGTCGGGCGGCCGGTAGCAGACCATCTCGCCGAATCGCCCCTCGTGTACGAGCCGGACGGCATGGGCGCCGAACTCGGTGGCGAGCATGCGATCGAACGGCGTCGGCGGCCCACCCCGCTGCAGGTGCCCGAGGACGACGGTCCGCGCCTCCCGGCGCAGCCGCCGTGACACCTCGGCAGCCACCAGCTCGCCGATGCCGCCGAGCCGCACCTGCTGCCGGTCGGTCGCGGCTGCGGCGTGGACGAGCCCGCCGTCGGGCAGCCTCGCTCCCTCGGCGACGACGATGAGCGTGAACCTCTTGCCCTCGGCCTCCCGCTGCACGACCGTGCGGCAGACGTTGTCGAACGTCCAGTCGATCTCCGGCAGGAGGATCACGTCGCCGCCGCCGGCGATGCCGGCGTGCAGTGCGATCCAGCCGGCGTGCCGCCCCATTACCTCGAGCACCATGATCCGCTCGTGGCTGGCGGCGGTGGTGTGGAGCCGGTCGAGCGCGTCGGTGGCACACGCGACCGCGGAATCGAAGCCGAACGTGAAGGCGGTGGCCCCCAGGTCGTTGTCGATCGTCTTCGGCACGCCCACCACCGGCAGGCCGTGCTCGAGCAGCTGCTGGGCGATGGCGAGCGACCCGTCGCCACCGACGCAGATGAGCCCGCAGACGGAGAGTTGGCGGATCGTCGTCGCCGCCTCGTCGAGCAGGCCGCGGTCGATGGATAGCCGCCGATCCTCCCCCGTGGTGGCCGAGAACCTTCCCTTGTTCGTGGAGCCGAGGATCGTCCCGCCCTGCAGGAGGATGCCCGCCGTGTTCCGCGGATTGAGCGGCATGTAGGCCACGGGGTCGACGAGCCCCTCGAAGCCCCGCAGGAAGCCGACGCAGTCGTAGCCGAGGCGGTCCGCCGTCTTCACGGCGGCACGGATCACGGCGTTGAGCCCGGGACAGTCGCCACCGCTGGTGAGGATGCCGATGCTCGGCCTGCGGGCGGTCATGAAATGGGGTCTCCTGGTGAGGCCTCGGCGCTGCCGGCCAACCGGTCACGGGGAGTGTATCGGCCCGGGACCCGGGCGGGCGAGGGCGTGGTAGGCTTGAGGACGGCGATGACGACCGTCGCCGGGCCGCTTTCGGGGATCGAGCCGACCGATGGACATCGTCATTCTTTGCGGCGGACAGGGCGCGCGGATGCGCGAGGAGACCGAGTACCGCCCCAAGCCCATGGTCGAGGTGGGCGGACGCCCGCTCCTGTGGCACATCATGCGGCTCTTCGGCCACCACGGCCTGCACCGCTTCGTGCTCTGCCTCGGCTACAAGGGGGGCATGATCAAGGACTACTTCCTCAACTACGAGGCGATGACGCAGGACTGCACCGTCACCATCGGGGGCCGCCGGCAGGTCCGCTACCACGGATCGCAAGAGCCGTTCGACTTCGAGGTCACGCTGGCCGACACCGGGATCGACACCGGCACCGGCGGCCGCGTCAAGCGGGTCGAGCAGCACGTCAAGGGCGACGCGTTCATCGTCACCTACGGCGACGGCCTCGCCAACGTCGACATCGGCCGGCTCGTCGCCTTCCACGAGTCGCACGGCAGGCTGGCCACCGTGACGACCGTGCAGCCGGCCTCGCGGTTCGGGGTCACGGTGCTCGACGAACAGTCCCGCGTGACCAGGTTCTCGGAGAAGCCCAAGGTGGAGGGCTGGGTCAACGCCGGCTTCCTCGTGCTCAACCGCAGGGTGTTCGACTACCTCGACGGCGGCGACCTGCAGATGCTCGAGGCCGGACCGTTGGAGCGGCTGGCTGCCGAGGGACAGCTCATGGCCTACAGGCACGACGGCTTCTTCTTCGCCGTCGACACCTACCGCGACTACCTGCACGCCAACGAGATGTGGAAGTCGGGCACGCCTCCCTGGAAGGTCTGGGGATGAGCGGCGCCGGGCAGCTGTATGGGAAGCGGGTGTTCGTCACTGGCCACACCGGCTTCAAGGGCTCGTGGCTGCTCCTCGAGCTGAAGTGCCACGTGGCCCGGGTCACCGGCTACGCGCTCGCCCCGCCCACCACGCCCTCCCTCTTCGCGGCCGCCAACCTCGTCGACCTAGTCGACACCCACCACGAGGCCGACATCCGCGATACGGCCCGGCTGGCGGCCGCCGTGCGCGAGGCCCGGCCCGATCTCGTGATCCACCTGGCCGCCCAGCCGCTCGTGCGGCTTTCCCACCGCGAGCCGCTCGACACGTTCTCGACCAACGTCGTCGGCACCGCGTCGCTGCTCGACGCCGTGCGGCACGCCGGCCGGCCCTGCGCCGTGATCGTGGCCACGAGCGACAAGTGCTACGAGCCGCACGCGGACGGACGGCCTCACGACGAGGGCGACCGGCTCGGCGGCCGCGATCCCTACAGCGCGAGCAAGGGGGCGGCCGAGCTCGTGGCCGCCGCCTACCGCCACAGCTTCTTTCCGCCAGAGCGGCTCGCCGAGCACGGCGTGCAGCTGGCCACGGTCCGCGCCGGCAACGTGATCGGCGGCGGCGACTGGGCCGAGGACCGGATCGTCACTGACATCGTGCGGCACCTCGTCGCCGGCAGCCCGGTGCCGGTCCGCAACCCGGCAGCCGTGCGGCCTTGGCAGCACGTCATCGAACCCCTCTCGGGATACCTCGCGCTCGCGGCTGCGATGCTGGAGAGGCCCTCGGCCGAGTGGTGCTCCGGCTGGAACTTCGGCCCCGCGGCCGACGACGACATCACCGTGGGCCAGCTCGCCGACATCTTCATCGACGCCTGGGGCTCCGGCTCCTGGCAGGACGTGCACGACCCACTGGCGCCGATCGAGACGCACACGCTGCGGCTCTCGGCGGCGAAGGCCCAAGGACGGCTGCCGTGGCGGCCACGGTTCACGGCCCGCGAGGCGATCCGACGGACGGCGGCATGGTACCGGGCGTTCGCCGACGACCCGGGCCTGGCCCGGAGGCTCTGCATGGCCGATCTCGAGGCCCACGAGGCGGCGGGCCGACTCCAGCATCAGGGGACGCGCGCATGAGCGGATCACACACCCCGCCCCCCGGCAGCCGCACCGCCGATGCCGTGCGCGCGGAAATTCGCGGCCTCGTCGCCGAATACTGCCGGCTGGCGTTTCCAGAGCGGCCGTTCGCGCCGGGGCAGCCCGTGCCCGTGGCCGGCCGCGTCTTCGACGAGAAAGAAGTGCAGACCCTCGTCGACAGCGGTCTCGATTTCTGGCTGACGACGGGGCGTTTCGCCGAAGAGTTCGAGAAGCGGTTCGCGACCCGCGTGGCCAGCCGCTGCGCGAGCCTGGTGAACTCGGGATCGAGCGCAAACCTCGTCGCGCTCACGGCGCTCACCTCCCACAAGCTGCAGGACGAGCGGCTCCTCCCCGGCGACGAGGTGATCACCGTGGCAGCCGGCTTTCCCACCACGGTCAATCCGATCCTGCAAAACAACCTCGTGCCCGTGTTCGTGGACGTCGAGCATCCGGAACGGCACGCGACGTACAACGTCGACGTGAGCCGGCTGGAGGCGGCCAGGAGCGACCGCACGCGGGCCGTGATGCTCGCCCACACGCTCGGCAACCCGTTCGACTGCGTTGCGGTCGCCGACTTCTGCCGGCGGCACGACCTCTGGCTGGTCGAGGACTGCTGCGATGCGCTCGGCGCCGAGTTCGGCGGCCGGCACGTCGGCGGCTTCGGCGATCTGGCCACCTGCAGCTTCTATCCCGCCCATCACATGACGATGGGCGAGGGCGGCATCGTGTTCACCGACTCGCCGAAGCTCGAGAAGCTCGTGGAGAGCTTCCGCGACTGGGGCCGCGACTGCTGGTGCGAGCCCGGCCACGACGACACCTGCGGCAAGCGGTTCGACTGGCAGCTCGGCGACCTGCCGCACGGCTACGACCACAAGTACATCTACTCCCACATCGGCTACAACCTGAAGCTCACCGACATGCAGGCGGCCGTCGGCGTGGCGCAACTCGACAAGCTCGACGGCTTCATCGCAGCCCGACGCGAGAACTTCGCCCGGCTGCGGGCCGGCCTCGGGCTGCTCGAGGACGTGCTCGTGCTGCCCGACGCCACCCCCGGCTCGAATCCCAGCTGGTTCGGCTTTCCGCTCTCCGTGCGGCCGACGGCGCGGTTCACCCGCCGCGATCTTGTCCGCCACCTCGACGAGAAGAAGATCGGCACCCGGCAGCTCTTCGGCGGCAATCTCCTCCGCCAGCCCGCCTACCACGGCCGGCCGCAGCGGGTCGCCGGCGACCTCCCCGGCGCCGACTACGTGATGCGGCACACGCTCTGGCTGGGCGTCTATCCCGGCCTCACGGAAGCCCACGTCGACCATGTGATCGCGACGATCACCGCCTTCGTGCGGGGATGAGCGGGCCGCGGCGGACACTCCCCATGAGCGCCCCATGAGCGACATCATCGCCGCCGACATCGAGGCCCTGCTCGACCGCACGGCGCCGCTCTGGCTCGGGCTGCGCGACGCGCGGCTCTTCATCACAGGCGGCACCGGCTTCTTCGGCACGTGGCTGCTCGAGGCGGTCGTCGCGGCCAACCGCCGCTTCGACCTGGGCTGCCATGCCACCGTGCTCTCCCGCGATCCCGCCCGGTTCACCGCGAAATCCCCGCATCTGGCGACTGCGCCGACGGTGACGCTGCTCGCGGGCGACGTCCGCGACTTCCCGTTTCCCCACGGGCCGGTCACGCACGTCATCCACGCGGCAACGGAGGCGAGCGCAGCGCTCAACGAGGCGGCCCCGCAGGCGATGTTCGACGTCTGCGTGGAGGGCACCCGCCGGGTGCTGGCACTGGCGGCGGAGAAGCGGGCGGCACGGCTGCTCTTCACGAGTTCCGGCGCGGTCTACGGCCGGCAGCCGCCGGACCTCACGCACGTCGCCGAGGAGTTCGCAGGCGGCCCCGACCCGCTCGATGTGCGCAACGCCTACGCTGAGGGCAAGCGGGCCGCGGAGACGCTCTGCGCGATCTCGGCCCGCGGCGGTGGCCCGGCAGCGACGATCGCCCGCTGCTTCGCCTTTGTGGGCCCGCGGCTGCCGCTCGACGCCCACTTCGCCGTCGGCAATTTCCTGCGGGATGCCCTGTCGGGAGGGCCGATTCGGATCGGCGGGGATGGCACACCTCTCAGGAGCTACCTCTACGCCGCCGACCTCGTGGAATGGCTCGTGACGATCCTGCTGCGGGGCGCCGCGGGGCGGGCCTACAACGTGGGGAGCGAGGAAGCGGTGTCGATCCGCGACCTCGCCACCCGCGTCGCCGCCGCAGCGGCATCCGTCTGGTCCGACCGCGCCACCCCGAAAATCCTCGTGGCCAGGCAGCCGCCGCCCGGCGCCGCGGCGGAGCGGTATGTGCCCAGGTGTGCACGGGCCCGCCTCGAGCTGGGGCTCGTTCCCGTGACGTCACTCGATGAGTCGCTCCGCCGCACGCTCCTGGCAGCGGTCGAGGAGCCCCGGCCATGACCAGCCCGCCCGGCGCGGCGCCCGCCGCCGCTGACGAGCCACTGGCCGCTCGCGTCTGGTGCTGGGGCGGGCTCGCGTTCGTCGTGGCGGCGCTGGCGCTGCTCGAGCTGCTCGACCCCTACTTCTTCTGCCAGGACGACGCGCTGTCACTCGAGCTGCCGGTCGTGCTCGAGGCCTGCCGCGGCCTCTGGCGGGGCATGATGCCCGACTACAACCCCTACACGTTCCTGGGCGATCCGTCCCACGCCGTGAACGGCTTCTATCCGCCGCTCTACGGCGCGTACGCGATCGCACGGCACGTGCTCGGCGACGAGGGGGCCACGTTCGACGTGTTCGCGGTGGTGCACCTGCTGGCCGGCTACGGCCTCACGTACCTCGTCGCCCGCCGGCTGGGCGTGGCTCCGCCGCTCGCCTGCCTCGCGGCCGCCGCGTTCGTGCTCTCCGGGCCGGTGCTCGTCATGGCCCGCTGCTGGCATGCGTTCGCCGCGCCGGCTCTCTTCATCCCGCTCTTCGCCCTGCTCGCGGACCGGCTGCGCGACGGCCCCGTCGACTGGCGGTGGCCCACGGTCACCGGCCTGACGCTGGGCCTCTATTACCACGCGGGGTTTCCCCAGCTCTTCGTCCTCGGCTGCGGGCTGCTGATCGTGCACGCGGCGGCGCTCGCGGCAGTCGGGCTCGTGCCGTGGCGGCGGCTCAGGTGGCTCGTGCCGGCTCTGGCGTTTGGCGCGGCGATCTCGGTGCCCATCTTCTTCCAGCAGTGGCGATTGTCGCGCGAGATGGTCGGCGACGATCCGCCGGGCGGCGAGGGTATCGCCGGCAACCTGCTGCCGATGCTGCTTCCCTACCCGCTGACGCAGGGCACGCTGCCCAACGGCTGGGGCAACGTGAACCTCGAATGGAACGGCCACTTTTACTATTCCGGCACGGTGCTGCTCGCAGCGTTTCTGGCGGCGATCGTGACGCACGCCTGGCGGCGGTTCCGCGTGCCGACGACCGTTGCCGGGGCCGCAGCGGCATCGACGCGATCCTCCGCCCGGCTCCAGCTGGCGCTCGCGATTCCCGCCGTGGTCGCCTTCCTCCTCGCACTCGGCCCGTCGGGAGGCCTCTGGTGGCTGATGGGCCTGTTTCCGGTCGGCCTGCGAAACAATCCCTTCCGCGTCCTGCCCTGGGTGGTCTTCTTCGCGGGGCTGGCCGGGGCGTGCTTCCTCGAGGACGTGCTCGCGGCGCCGCGATTCTCCGCGGCCGGCACGCCATGGTGGCGCCGACGGCGGGTGGAGGCGGCACTGGCCGGCGTCGGCCTGACGCTCGTCGCGCTCCACCTCACGCGGGTCGCCATCGCGTTCTTCGTCTACGGGTTCATGCCCTATCCGCAGCTGCCTGACGAGCTCGTCGCCGCGTTCGGGCCCGACGCCTCGGGGCGGCAGCAGCGGATCATGTCGTTCGCGGCGATGCGGTCGTCCGACCCGTCCTATCCGCTCGCGCTGCCCCACAACCTGCCGTGCGTCTACGAGGTGCCGGCCGTGTTCGGCTACAACCCGCTCGTGCAGCGGTTCGGCCGGTTCAACGCCTGCCTCGAGCGGATCACCGCCCGGCCCGCGGAAGGTCTCGCCGCCTACGGCGTGCGGTGGCTGCTCGTGCACCGCACCGACTGGGGAGGCTGGCCGCCGCAGACGGAAAACAGGTTCGAGCGGTTCTTTCCCTTCCTCGAACTGCTCCATGCGCTGAGCGACAAACGCCAGCTGTCGCTGCCCGACCTGGAGGAGTATCTCCGCGTGATCGAGCTGCCCGACGCGGCGCCGCTCGCCTTCGACGCCGCCCGTCCTGCCGACGCGTTGCCCCTGCGCATGAGCGTGGCGGGGCTCGACATCGACCTCGTGCCGGAGGCCGAGCCGCGGCGTGTCGTGGCAAACTTCCTGCGCTATCCCGACATCGTGGCGACGGCCGACGGCCAGGCCGTGCCGGTGGCGGAGGACGACTGGCAGCGGATCGTCGTCGAGGTGCCCGCGGGCATCCGCGCCGTGCAGATCCGCTATCGGCCGCCGTGGGGGGCCGCGCTGCTCCTGGCGCTCCTGCCGGCGGCTGCCGGCGTCGTGGCGGTCTTCGCCTGCCGCCGCGGCACCATCTCACAGGCGGGATGACCGGCCACAGGCAGGCTGACCGGCGGGCCGCCATCTCACCCCGTGCCGGGGAACTCGGCCGCGGTTTGTGGCCGTCGGCGAACGCCGGGTAGTATCGACGCCGCCATGATGCCTCCGCCGCACGACCGACCCGAACTGGCGACCTGGACGGCCGCGCGGCCCGCCGCCCTGCGGCGGGGCGGCCACGTGGGCCTCGTGCTGCCCTGCTACAACGAGGCGGGCAACGTCGAGGAGCTGCACGACCGGCTCGTCGCCGTCTTCGCGGGTCTGTCCGACTACACGTTCGAGATGCTCTTCATCGACAACGCGTCGACCGACGGCACGGCCGCCGCGCTCGCGGCGCTGGCCGCCCGCGACCCGCGGGTGAAGGTGATCGAGAACGCCAGGAATTTCGGCCACATCCGCTCGCCGTTTCACGCGCTCATGGAGGCCCCGGGCGACTGTGTGATCTCGATGTGCACCGACCTGCAGGATCCTCCGGAGTTGATTCCGAAGTTTTTGGAGGCCTGGGAGCAGGGGGCGAGCGTCGCGGTGGGGCAGAAGCGCACGAGCGCCGAGTCGCCGCTGTTCTGGGCCGTGCGCAGCCTCTACTATCGGATCGCTCGCTCCATCGCCGAGGTGCCGCTCCTGGAGCACGTGACGGGCTTCGGCCTCTACGACCGCCGCGTCCTGGAGATCATGCGGGCCTACGACGATCCCTACCCGTATGTGCGCGGGCTGATCAGCGAGATCGGCCTGCCGATCTCGATCATCCAGTACGACCAGCCGCTGCGGAAGCGGGGCATCACGAAGAACAACTTCTTCACGCTCTTCGACATGGCGATGCTGGGCATCACGAGTCACTCGAAGGTGCCGCTGCGGCTGGCGACGCTCGCGGGGTTCGCGCTGAGCGCCGTGTCGCTGCTGGTGGCGATCCTGTTCCTGGTGCTCAAGCTCTGCTTCTGGTACTCGCTGCCGGCGGGATATGCGCCGGCGGTGATCAGCATCTTCTTCCTGGCGTCGGTGCAGATCTTCCTGATCGGCCTCGTCGGCGAGTACGTCGGTGCGGTGCTGACGCAGGTGCGGCACCGCCCGCTGGTGGTGGAGCGGCGACGCCCTCCGCTGCCATAGGCTCCTTAGACTTACCCGGCAACAATCAACCGACGACTCATGAGGCGGAAGATGGGCGATGCAACGCCACTCAAGGCATGCCGATGCTGCGGCAGCAGCGGCCTCATTCGGGTCGTCGACCTCGGAGACCAATACCTCACGGGCGTATTTCCCAGACAAACCAGCCAACCGCTCACCTGCGGACCGCTGAGGCTCGTCTGGTGCAGTGACTGCCACTTGGTGCAACTCGACCACAGCTACAACGCTGCCGAGATGTATGGAGAAAATTATGGATATCGATCGGGCCTCAACGCCGCCATGGTCGACCACCTCACGAACAAATGCGGCGCCCTGACTCGCATGGCTGGCCTCGAGGCAGGAGACGTCGTCATCGACATTGGCAGCAACGACGGCACCCTCCTGCGGGCATTGCGCACGCGGGGACTTCTCAAGGTGGGTGTCGACCCGACCGCTGAAAAATTCCGCACTTTCTACCCGGCCGACATCGTGCTCGTGCCGGACTTCTTCTCACGAGACCGCGTCGTGTCGGCGCTGGGGCGAAACTGCCATGCGTCGCTCATCACGTCGATCGCAATGTTCTACGACCTGGAGTCGCCACGGGCATTCGTGCAAGACGTGCGGAATTGCCTCGCGGACGACGGGCTTTGGCATTTCGAACAGTCCTACATGCCCTCGATGCTGCGACTCACCTCCTACGACACCATCTGCCACGAGCATTTGGAATACTATTCCTTCACCGTGATTTACAACATGCTCGAGGCAGAGGGCATGAAAGTGATCGACGTGTGGATGAACAACGTCAACGGCGGAAGCTTTGCGGTCACGGCTGCGAAGCGGGAATCGCATTACCAGGAAGCGACTGCCGTGTGCGGATGGCTCATGCAGCGAGAATCGCATCTTGGTCTCAACACGCCGATGGCCTGCCGCGAACTCGAACGACGTGCGTGGCAGCACCGCGAGGAACTGCGGGGGCTCGTCGACGCCCTGAACCGATCGGGAAAGCGGATCGTCGGATGCGGCGCGTCCACGAAAGGCAACGTCATCCTCCAACTCTGCGGCCTCGGACCGAAGCAACTCATCGCCATCGGCGACGTGAACGAGGACAAGTGGGGCCGATTTACCCCGGGCAGTGGGATACCGATCGTTTCCGAGTTGGAAGCCCGCGACCTCGATCCCGACTACATGCTCGTGCTGCCCTGGCATTTCAAGGACGGAATCGTCCGACGGGAACAGTCGTTTTTGGATCGCGGAGGCCGACTGATCTTCCCGCTGCCCGAGATAGAGATCGTTGGGTACTGAACGTGAAATGCGTTGTCATCGGTGGGTCCGGGCAAGATGGCATATTGCTCGCTGGTCAGTTGCTCGCCGAGGGCCACGAGGTTCTCTCGGCCTCTCGCACGCCGTCGCCGCTCTCCGCCGTACGTCATCTCGAGGTCGACGTGCGGGACCACGATGGGCTGGCATCACTTGTGGCGGAAACGAAGCCAGAGGAAATCTACTACCTTGCAGCCCACCATGCGTCTTCTGAAGGAGTCGACAGGCCCTTCGTTGGGGATTTGACAGAATCCTTTGCGGTCAACACCGCAGCGTTTGCTGCACTCCTTGCAGCGGTGTCCACCCACGCCCCCTCGACAAGGACTCTCTACGCCTCGTCTTGCCGCGTGTTTGGTCGCGGCGACGGGCAACGAACCAACGAGTCGACGCCGCGCCGCCCGACGTGCCCCTACGGAATATCGAAGGCTGCGGCCATGTCCGTAGCGGAACACTTTCGCCACGTGCACGGTCTCTTTGTGACCAGTGCCATTCTTTTCAACCATGAATCGGAATTGCGTGGACCGACATTTATCGTCACGAAGCTCGCCCAGGCTGCCTTGGCCGCTTCGGCAGATCCACGAACCATGGTCACGGTGAACTCGCTCGACGACGCCACCGATTGGGGAGCCGCCCGCGATTCCGTGCGGGCGATGCGGCTGATGCTTCGCACGGGGCAACCGGATGACTTCGTCGTGGCCACTGGCACGAGCCATACGGTACGTGAGCTCGCTGCGGCGTGCTTCGCCGTACAGGGCTTGGACTGGTCCCGGCATGTGATAGCACAACCCGTGACTGCTCGCCCACCGCGCAGCATGGCCGGTGATGCGACAAAGCTCCAACACAAGACGGGGTGGTCACCCAGCGTCACTTTTGACGGACTCATTCGTGACATTCTCTTACGGATACAACGTCATGGCAGCTCACGACCTACTGATTTTCATTCCTACCTATAACGAGCGCGACAACATCGAGCTCATCGTCGCCGGCCTGCGTCAACACCTCGGGCGCATTCCGATTCTCTTCTGCGACGACAACTCGCCCGATGGCACCCGGAAAGTGATCGAGGACATCGCCTCCGTTGACGGCGCGATTGACGTCATCTCGCGGTCCGCCAAGCTCGGGATCGGTTCCGCCCATAAAGTCGGTCTCCGCGAGGCCCATCGCCGCGGATATTCCCGTGTGCTCACCATGGACTGCGATTTGACACATCAACCGAGCGACTGCTCTCAGTTCACCGCTGCCGCTGGAGGCGACGTTGTCGTCGGGAGCCGATTCGCCGACAGTTCCTCTCTGGCTGATTGGAATTGGATGAGAAAAGCCCTCACACATGCCGGGCACTTTGCGACAACTCGCCTGCTCGGACTCCCGTACGACGCCACAGGGGCATTGCGGCTGTACCGACTCGATCGCCTCGGGATCGCGTGGGTTGATGAGGTGCGCAGCGACGGATATGCATTCTTTTTCGAGAGCCTGATGGTCCTTCAGGCGCGGGGCGCTCAGATCATCGAACTCCCTATTCGGCTGCCGAAACGCACCTACGGTTCGTCGAAAATGTCGCTTCGTGAGGTGGCCCGCAGCATCGCATTACTGGTCCGCCTCGCCGTCCGGCGACAGGAGATATCCCGCCATGACCGACCATGACGTAGCCGGCACGACGCCCCCCCGCACGCCGCACCATGCCGGGTGGGACTCCTACTGGGACAGGGACCCCCGTGGCGCCCGCCGCCTCTACGCGGTGATAGCGAGCATCTATCGACGTCTTTTCATCTGCCCGCGACTCGCATGGTGGCTCGCCCGCACGTTCCCGCAGGGCAGCACGCTGCTTCACGCAGGCTGCGGCAGCGGTGAAGTGGATGCGTTGATCAATCGCCGCTTTCGGATCACCGGCTTGGACATCTCTCCGCGGGCTCTGGAGCGTTATCGAAAGAACAACCCGCATGCTGCAGCCACGCTCCATGCAGATCTCATGCAGATGAGCTGCACAGGTGAGCTCTACGACGGTATCTACAGCCTCGGCGTCCTCGAGCACTTTACCCCTGCGGACATCCGGCACATCCTGCACGAGATGAAGAAGGTCTTGCGGCCAGGCGGCCGCATGGTGGCATTTTGGCCATTGGCCGGCGCGATCAGCGTCAAGGTGCTCGGCCTGTGTCATCGCGCTTTGAATCGCAGCGGCCGCCCCGCCGTCGAATTGCATCCACCGGAAATCACATTGCTGCGATCTCGCACGCACGCCGAGGAACTGCTTCACTCCGCCGGGTGGAAGCTGGTGTCGTATTCAGTATCGCCGTGTGACCTCTTGATCCAGGCTGTAGTAGTGTGTGAGCCCCTACCAGAAGCCTCCGACGGGATGGCCTGAGAAGGCGGAGCGGTGATTATTCCGAAGCGACTCACACATCCCCAGCCAGGCCACACCCTTCCGTTTCGACGCACCGACATGAACACATCAAAACGCAAGGCCGTGTTGTCGATCTGCATGCTCGTCTGCGGGCTCGCTGCCGCATTGGCTTGGCATTGGTACGAGGGCGTGATCCAGGGGCGCGGATATCCATTCGACACGTTTCTGTTTCTTCCGAATGCTCGCTTCACGGATTTCTACGACACGGTGTCGGCGTCCGCACAATGGAACCCGTATACGCAGTTTGCCGTCTATCTGCCATTTACCTACGTCGTCCTGCACCCATTTTCATGGATGCCCTCGCTTCCTGCCTATGCGATTTATCTCACCATTACCCTGGTGCTGCTCTGGCGATCCGTGTTCTTCATTCTCGCAATCAGCCTAGGGCGAACGAATTTTGCGTGCCTTGCTGCAACGACGCTGCTCTGCTGCTCAGGTCCGTTTCTCTTTTGTATCGATCGCGGAAACATCGAACTCACTGTCATGTGGCTGATCTGCGAGTGCGTGTATCACATGCGCAAAGGCAAGTACGCGCTCGGCCTGACGTTCCTCGTGCCGGCCGTCTGCATGAAGATCTACCCGGCCGTCCTGCTGGCGATGCTCTTGCCGGGACGACGCTTGAAATTGCTGGCTGGTTCGCTCGTGGCAACTGTCGCCATCACCATCGCTAGCCTGTCACTCTTTGATGGGACGCTCGCTGACAACGTGCACCAATGGCGCGATCGTGCGGCGCAGTTCACGACCAATTACGTCATCGGCAACGCCGGCATGGGCGGCACGGCGAGCCTGTGGAATGCCTTGAAAGTCGGAGTGCTCGAACAACAAATCTACGACCTCAATCACGACCCGTCGCACGCCGTGCCGGACCTCGGCGCTTACCTGAACCACCTGCTGCGCTCCTACACGATCGGCCTTGCACTCATGAGCGTCTGCCTTACGTTTCACGTCGTGGTGGTGGAGACCTCCTTCTGGAGACGCGTTGCCCTTCTCACCATATTCATGGTTCTGGCAACACCGGCCGGCGCGGAATACAAGGTGGTGCACGCGATCACGTCGCTTCTCTGCCTCATCACGACCGCAGACCGTCGCGCCGGCGACACGGCTGCGCTGACCTTGATAACCGTGGCTTTGTTCCCCAAGAAATTTTTCTACTTCCCGGGGATCATGACGGACTCGGGCGTGGCAGACTGCTCGCTCGCGGTTCTTGCCAATCCGCTTTTGCTCACGGCAGCAGTGATCGTCTTGGTGGCGGGAGGCTGGTCATGCTCGACGCGGCGAGGCAGACACGCACGGCTCATGGCGTTCCTCGGGGGGCTCGTGAAACTCGCATCACCCGGCGGTCGTAGACCTTTGACCACGTGATGCGGTCTCTCGTCCGGCACCGAGCGTGCACCGGCGACCTCACAGCAGGCCCTGATCACAGGCCCGTCACCCGAGCCCGGCCTACAGCCCCCGCTCGTAGATCGCGGCCTTGAGCTGCTCGTCCTCCGCGTAGGGCGAGTCGATCATGTCGATCATCACCGGGGCGTCCTTCGCGCAGGCCGCCGTCATCCGGTGCCCGTAGCGGCCGAGCATCAGCTCCCGGCACGAGATCTGCCCCTTCTGCAGCGGGATCGCCATGTAGATGTCGTCCTCCGTGAGCATCTGGCCGGGCTGCAGGTCGTGCCTGGCATACACGCCGCGGATGTACGAATCGAGGTAGGCCGTCTCCTTCGGCAGCGGCAGCTTCCGCCCCGTCCGCGACGTGCCGCAGAAGGTCACCGCCCGATGGAACGCCTTGAACCAGGTGTCGATCTGCGACGGCAGCGAGGAGTAGGTGGCCGGCTGGAAGCCGTCCGTGCTGATGTCGATGTGCCGCTCGAAGGTCCGCGCACCCTTCGCATAGGCGATCATCACGCTCGTCGCCCAATCGGTGTGCTCGTGGCAGGAGTAGCCGATGGTGTGGCCGGGGTAACGGTCGCGGAGGAAGTCGATCTGCTCGAGCTCCGCCTCGCTGTCCTCGTGGGGATACGCGGCCACGCAGTGGTTGATCGCCAGCGGGATGTTGCGGTTCTCGAAAAACGTCACCACGTCGTCCATGTCCTTCAGCGGCGTGCCGCCGAAGGAGATGATGCAGGGCTTGCGGGTCTTCGCGATCCGCTCCAGCAGCAGCCAGTCGTTGGAGTCGGCGCTGGCGATCTTGATGATCGGCAGGTCGAACTCCACGCACCAGTCGACCGACTTCTCGTCGAAGGGCGTCGACATCGGGATGCAGCCGCTCTTGCGGATCGCCACCACCATCTGCTCGTAGTCCGATTTCCGCAGCTTCGTGTCGAGCACGCGGCGGATGTAGCGGATGTCGTCGCGATCGCGGAAATCCTTGTGCACGAAGGTCTCGACGTCGCGAAACTGCAGCTTGATGGCGGCCCGCACGTTGTTGAACCGCGCGATCCGGCTGTGCTCACGGATGATGGCCAGGCCCCGCTCCAGGCTGCCCTGGTGGTTGTTGGTCATCTCCAGCACGAAGAGGTTCTCGAAAATGTCGCGGTTCATGCGTTTCCTCGGGTGTCATGCGCGGCGGGCCGCCGTCATGCAGTGAATCCTGTTTCGATCAGCCGGGCAAGGGTCGGGGCCACGTGGGCCCGGATCTGGTCCGCGGTCAGCGTGACCCGCTCCATGCGGCCGATTCCGCGGGTCAGGATGCAGGTCAGGCCCGCGGCGGAGTTCTTCTTGTCGCGGGCGAGGGCCTGCAGGAGATCGTCCATCGCCACCGGCCGCAGGGCGGCGGCATGGGGATCGTGCCAGGCCGCGAGCATCCGCGACAGCTCCTCGGCGTGCCGGGCCGGCACCATGCCGAGCGCGGCGGAGAGGTGGGTCGCCGTCAGCATGCCCAGCACCACGGCGATGCCGTGGGGAATCGCGAACTCGGTCACCGACTCGAACGCATGCCCGAACGTGTGGCCGTAGTTGAGCAGCAGCCTGGGGCCACGGTCGAACTCATCGGCCTCGATGACGGGCTGCTTTACGTCCATCGACCTGTCGACCCACCGGGCGAGCGTCCGCTGCCTGTCGTCCGCGGCCGCCGCGGCCAGCCCCGCCAGATCGGCCATGAGCTCGCCGAATCCCCGCTCCCCCGCCAGCAGCTGCAGCTTGATCACCTCCCCCAGGCCGGAGCGGATCTCGTCGAAGGGCAGGGTGCGGAGGAACTCGGGGACGAGCAGCACGCGGTGGGGCGGATAGAAGGTGCCGATCTGGTTCTTGTAGCGGCCGATGTTGATGGAGCTCTTGCTGCCGATGCAGCTGTCGGCCTGGGCCAAGAGGGTAGTCGGCAGCAGCTGCCAGCGGATGCCCCGGGCGAGCACCGAGGCGACGAAGCAGCCGAGGTCCTGGAGCACGCCGCCGCCGATCACCACGAGGGAGCCGCTGCGATTGAGACCCCGCTGCAAGAGCTCCAGGAACACCGGCTCGAGAGCCGCGTACGACTTGGCGTCTTCCGTGGCCTCGACCAGGAGCAGGCGATCCGCCGGCAGCCGATCCGCCAGCTCCGCCGCGAACGCCTCGTGGACGGCGCGATCGACGAGGAAATGGGGCCGACCGCCGGTGTTGGCGGCGTCGACCGCCCCCGCCACCGTGGCGAACTCCTCCACCGTGTAGTCGTGCGAGCGGCTCGCGATGGTGCGCATGTCGATCGCCGGAGAAAGGGTGCGTGTCTTCACAGCGCCGCCGGCTTCACGCGGCCATTCACAGGCAGGTGAAACCGCCGTCCACGATGATAGTCTGGCCCGTGAGGTACGAATTGGCGTCCGACACGAGGAACGCGGCCGCCTCCGCCAGTTCCGCGGCCTGGGCCATCCGGCGCAGCGGGATTCCCGACTCGATCGCCGCGATGGCGTCGGGCGGATTGTTCCGCCGCGTCAGCTCGGTATCGACGTAGCCCGGCGCCAGCGCGTTGACGAGGACGCCGCCGGGACCGTATTCGACCGCCGCCGTGCGCGTCAGCGCCGCCAGCGCTGCCTTCGTCATGGAATACGCCCCGCGCCGCTCCCGCGTCACCACGGCGAAGATGCTGGCCACGTTGAGGATCCGCCCCCATCCCCGCGCGGCCATGGTGGGTGCGATCTCCTGCGTGAGCCGCAGGGCCGACGTCAGGTTCACCTGCAGCATCGTCGCCCACGTCGCTTCGTCGATCTCGGCGATCGGCCGCAGGATGTTGATGCCGGCGTTGTTGACGAGGATGTCGATCTCGACGCCGCGCAGTCGGGCCAGGAACCCGTCGACCGACTCCGGCACGGCGAGGTCGAGTTCCTCGCGGGTCGGCGCCAGCACCGTGTGGCCCGACGCACGCAACCGCGTCGCGATCGCCGCGCCGATGCCCCGCGCTCCGCCGGTGATGAGGACGGTGCGGCCTGCCGCAGTGTGGTCTGGTGCAGTGGTCATGACGGGGCTCTCCGGGGGGCGGGCTGGGAGCCGCCGATCATGTTCGATGCCAGCTCCTCGCGCGGGAGGAACGGGGCCATATCCTCGAGCGACGACGTCACCATGCTCCCGTCCGCGAGCTTGCGGGACGAGAGCTTGGGGGCAAACTGCTGGTTAAGATCGAGCCCCACTTCGCACATCGCCGGCCCGGGGCACGCCAACGTCCGCCTGATCGCGGCCGCGAGGTCGGCGTGACGAGAGCACCGCTCGAACGGCAGTCCGAAGGCCGCCGCGACCTTCCCGAAATCGGGGAATGACAGGCCCGAATCGGTTCCGCAGCCCACGATGCGGCCGGCGAAGAAGCTCGCCTGCGTCTGCCGGATCGAATGGTAGCCCGAGTTGTTCAGCACGAAGATCTTCACCGGCAGACCGAGGCCGACGATCGTCTGCAGTTCCTGCAGGTTCATCATCACGCTGCCGTCGCCGGCGAGACAGATGATGCGGTCGAGGTCCGGCCGCGCCAGCGCCGCCCCGATCGCGGCCGGCAGGTCGTAGCCCATCGAGGCGCAGCCGGAGTTGTGGAAGATCCGCTGGCCACGGCGGACGATGGCCGCCTGGAAGGCCGCCACGCAGGCGGTGCCGTCGCCGCACGCCACGACGTCGTCCTCGACCAGCTGCTCGAAGAGCCGCTGCATGAAGCAGTAGGGATTCACCGGCTCGGGCGTGTCCCAGTATTCCGGCAGGACGACCGGGTAGCGGGCGACGCGGTCGCGGCACCAGGCCAGCCACGTGTCGTGGTGCGGCCGCCACCGCGCCGTTGCGGCGTCGAGCAGCGGCATCACGTCGGCCAGGTCGGCGTGGATCTTCTGCTGCATCGACAGCGTGGGCTTGTCGAGCTCGGCCGCGTCGACGTCCACCATGATCCGGTGGGCCCGCGGTGCGAAGCTCCGCCAGTTGTAGCTCACGAGCCGGATGTTGAGCCGGCACCCCAGCACCAGCACGACGTCGGCGTTCTGCACCGTGAAATTGCCGGCCCGCGTGCCGAGCGAGCCCGGCCGGCCGGCATAGGCCGGATGGTCGTCGGGCAGGAGGTCGTTGGAGTTCCACGCCGTCACCACCGGCACCCGCAGCCGGTCGGCGATCGCGAGAAATCGCTCGTACTGCCCCGAGAGCCGGATGCCCGTGCCGGCGTAGATCACCGGCCGCTCGGCCCGCTCGAGCCGGGCGACGACGTCGGCCATCGCCGCCGGCAGGTCGGCCGTGCGCATGGCGGGCGCATCCTCGGCCGGATCGTAGGGGGCGAGCGCCTGCGGATCGATCGGCGTGGCCTGCACGTCGACGGGGATGTCGAGCCAGACCGGGCCCGGCCGGCGAAACGTCGCCAGGTGCAGCGCCCGGTCCACGTGGTAGCGGATGCCGGCCGGATCGTCGACGAGCGCGGAATACTTGGTGACCCCGCGCACCATGCCGATGACGTCGGCCTCCTGGTCGCCCAGCTGCCGCAGCCGCAGGCCGGTCGACTGGACGAGCGTCTCCCGCTTCACCTGTCCCGAGACGACCACCATCGCCATCGAGTCGACGTGTGCTCCGAAGACGCCGTTGATGGCATTGATCGCCCCCGGCCCGGTGGTCACGTTCACCGCGGCCATCCGGCCCGTGAGCCGGAAATAGGCCTCGGCGGCCATCGCGGCGGCCTGCTCGTGGTGGAAGAACACGGGCTCGAGCCCGGGATGGTTGCCGAGGGCGTCGTTGAGGTGCATCGCCCCGCCGCCCGTCACCATGAACACGTGGCGGATTCCCGCGGCCACCAGCCGGTCGGCGATGAAGTCGGCTACTCGTTGCATGCTCGTCGTGCGACACCGTCCGCGCTGCTGATCACGCCCGAAGACCGCGGAAATCATACCACGCGTTCCCGGCGATCCGACGGGCGACGGCCGCACGTGCGTGCCGTCCGACATCCGGGGGCGAGGGATGAAATCCCGCGGCGTTTCGGCGAGAATCGTCGCGGGGCCCGCCGACCGATGGACGGCGTGACCTCCCCGCAACGACGTCCCCGCGCAGGCCCCGCGATGGCAGCCCCCACCCAGTCGTCCGCAGCCTTCCAGACCAGATCACTGCCGTGGCTGGCGGCGCTGCTGCTGCTCGTGGGCCTCGCCTGGTGCGCGGGCACCGGCCGGTGGACGGCCGCAGCCTGGAACACGCCGTCGCAATACCTCGACGGCTTCTATGCGGACGTCGTCAGCACGTTCGCATGGATGAAGGCCGCGGGCGACGGCCATGTCGTTCCCCTGTGCTGGAAGACCGTGCCGCAGCTCGGGGCGCCTTACGAAGCCAACTGGTCCGACTGGCCGTCGATCGAGGAGCTGCCGGTCATCTGCTTCGGCCTCCTCGGCAGGGCGTTTGGGCTTTTCGCCGGCCTCAACATCGCCCTGCTGGCCGGCCACCTCCTCGCAGCCGCCACGATGTTCTGCGTGGCCCACGTGCTCGGCAGCTCGACGGTCTGGTCGTTCGTCGCCGGGCTCGCCTACGGCCTGGCGCCCTTCATCTTCGCCCAGTCGCCGCATCACATCACGGTGGCCCATGCATGGCACGTGCCGCTGTTTCTCCTCGTCTGGCGGTGGGCCGCCCGGGAACCCGGCCTCCAGTTCGGCACGCCGGAGTTTCACTGGTCGGTCGCGATCGCCATCCTCACGGGCCTCCAGAACACCTACTGGACCAACGTGCTCTGCCAGCTGACGCTGCTCGGCGCGGGCGTGCTCGCGATGCGAACGGGCTCCCGTGCGCCGCTCAAGGCTGCGTTCGCGGTCGTCGGCGCCGCGGCCGCCGCCTTCGTGCTGATGAACCTCGACACGTGGACGTTCCGCGCCGTCAACGGCCCCAACGCCGGCGCCATCGTCCGCGAGTACCGGTGGCTCGAGATCTACGGGCTGAAGCTCGTCGATCTGGTGGTGCCGCCGGTCACGCACCACTCCGGGGCGTTCGCGGCATTCGCGACCGCCCACCGCGTGGGTGATCCCGCCCGCGGCATTCCCCCCGCTTCGCCGCTTCAGGACGAGGGCTCCTACCTCGGCCTGCTCGGCCTGGCATCGCTCGGGCTCCTCGTCGCCACGACCGTGCGCGACGTCGTCCGTCGCCGCAGCGACGCGATCCCCATGGAGGCCTGGTGGGTGCTCTGGATCGTGCTCTGCTTCTCGACCGGCGGCCTCAACGCGATCCTCGGCGCCGCGGGCTTCACGCTCTTTCGCACCGGGTGTCGCTACAGCGTGGTGATCCTCGCCATCGTCCTCGCGTTCGCGGCGCGATGGCTGACGGACCGCGACCGGGACACCGCGAAGGGGGGCCAGTCGGGCACGCCAGCGGCGGCACAGCTCACGGCGGCTGTGCTCTGCATCGTCGCGCTGTGGGACCAGGTGCCGCGGACGCCGGCGCCGGGCGACACGGCCGCCATCGCCCGCCAGATCGCAGCCGACCGCGACTTCGTGGCCCGGATGGAGGCCGCCCTGCCTCCCGACGCGATGGTCTTCCAGCTGCCGATCATGGAGTTTCCTGAATCGCCGGCCCCGGGCGTGCCGCCATACGACCACTTCCGTCCCTATCTCTTTGCGAAGAACCTCCGGTTCTCGTATGGCTCCATGAAGGGCCGTCAGCGGGAGCAATGGCAGCAGGAGCTCGCAAAGGTGCCGCTCGACAAGGCCGTCGAACGGCTCAAGGAACTCGGCTTCGCGGCGGTGTACATCAATCGCAACGCCTTCCCCGAGAGGGGGCGGCAGATCGTCGAACAGCTCGAGGCGGGCCGCACGAAGCCGCGGATCGAGAGCGAGGCCGGCGATCTGGTCTGCGTGCCTCTGGACTGAGCTGGACTGACCTTCGTCCGGGCGGCCTGTGCCCCCGCCCGCGGCGGCCCCGGGTGGGCTGTCGCCACCGCAGGCTGGAAGCAATACTGATCGCTATGCGAGCCCGCACCGAAAAACATGCCCCCCCCGCCTCCTTCCGGCAGCCTGCGGCTGCCGCGGACGTCTCCACCGACGATGCCGCCACCTGGCGGAACCTGCTCTTGCAGGCGGCGATCATCATCCTCGCCGGGCTGTGGATCTACTCGCCCACCTACCACGGCGAGTGGCTGTGGGACGACGATCAGCTGATCTGGCAGAACCAGGTGGTCCAGTCGACCTCCCTGCGGGGGCTCGCGAAGCTCTGGTTCAATCCCGACGGAGCCGACTTCTTCCCGCTGAGCTACACGGCGCTCTGGGCGCAGTGGCCGTTCTTCCACGACCAGTCGACCGGCTACCACATCACGACGATCGTGCTGCACATCGTCGCCGCGTTGCTCCTGTGGGCGCTGCTGGACCGCATGCGGATTCCGGGGGCCTGGCTGAGCGGCCTCCTCTTCGCCATCCACCCCGTTGCGGTGGAATCGGTGGCCTGGGTCTCGGAGACGAAGAACACGCTGTCACTGCCGCTCTTCCTGCTCTCCTGCCTCTGCTGGGTCATGCAGGACGAGGCCCAGGACGAGCATCATGACAACGAGAAGGACGACGGCGGCAGCCGCCACGCCTTCTACCTGGCCTCGATCGTGTTCTTCCTGCTGGCGATGCTCGCCAAGACGTCGATGGTCGCCATGCCGGTGGTGCTGCTGCTCCACGCCTGGTGGAAGCGCGGCGAGGTGACGATCGTCGATCTCATCAAGGCCGCCCCCTTCTTCATGATCTCGCTGGCACTGGGCATCATCACCTGTAGCTACCAGTGGAGCCGCGCCATCGGCGCGGAGACGATCATCGTGGGCGGCGCCGCCTCTCGGATCGCCACCGCGGGCATGGCGATCCTCTTCTACCTCAAGCAGATCGTGTGGCCGATCAACCTGCTGCCGATCTACCCCAAATGGGCGGTGGATCCGCCGAAGCCGGAGCAGTTTCTCGCCTGGCCCGTGATCTTTGCGGCGGCCGCGTGGTGCTGGATGAATCGCAGCACCTGGGGCCGGCACGTCCTCTTCGCACTCGGGTTCTTCCTGCTCATGGTCGCTCCGGTGCTGGGCTTCGTCACGATCGCGTACATGCGGATCACGTGGGTCGCAGACCACTTCATCTACCTGCCGATGATCGGCCCCGTGGCGCTCATGGGGGCAGCGGTGATGTGGCTCTACGCGAGGGCCGAACAGCGGTCGCGGCTGGCGTTCGTCGCCGGCGGCAGCATCGTCCTGGCGACGTTCTGCCTGCTCTCGTTCTTCTACGCGAACGCGTGGGCGAACGAGGACAAGCTCTGGACCTACACCCTCCAGCTCAACGACGACGCCTGGCAGGCGCACAACCGCCTCGGCGCGCGGCTGTTCTCCCGCGGCGACGTGCAGAAAGCGTTCCAGCACTTCACGAAGGCGACGCAGCTGCGGCCCGACCTCGGCGAAACGCACAACAACCTCGGCACGACCCTGTCTGCCTTGGGCCGGCACGACGAGGCCATCGCGGAATACATAGAGGCCAACCGCCGCACGCCGAACGTCGACGCCATGCAGCTGAACCTCGCAAACGCCCTCTTCGCCGCCAAGCGTTTCAAGGAGGCTGCCGAGCCCTTCCGGGCCCTCCTCTCGCGGTCTCCCGACAATCCCGCCCTCCACAACAACCTGGGCGTCACCCTCTACCGTGCCGGCGAGACCGAGGAGGCGATCCGGGAGTTTCGCCGGGCGCTGGAGCTCAAGCCCGACCTGAAGGACGCGATCGAGGGTCTCGCTGTGGCGACCGGCGAGAAGCCCGACCCGCTCGCCGGGCAGCTGACGCCCGAGCCGGCTCCGCAAGCAGGGCCCCTGTCGGTGCCCCAGCAGCCATCATTCCCCCAGCCGCCAACCCAGCCGCAGCAGCAGCCCGGATTTCCACTGCAACAGCCGGCGGGCGCCCAGGGCCGGCCGGCGGCCGGCGGATTCCCCGGCCAGTCGACGCTCGGGCCGCCCACGTTCCCCGCGCCCAGGGCCTTCGAATCGTCGCCGGCGCCGGCCCGCTAAACGGCGGCTACCCGAGCCACGTCAGCCGCGCCAGGTGGAGCAGTTCGCCGATGCTGCGGCGGCTCTCGGCGAGGTCGGCCTTGCTGGCGCCAGCCTTGCGATCCTCGAACGTGATCGGCACCTCCGCCAGCCGGCCGCCCGCCCGGTGCACCCGCCAGAGCATGTCTTCCTGGAAGGCGTAGCCTGCGGCGAATGGTCCCGTCAATGCCTCGAACGCATCGAGGCGCACGGCGCGAAAGCCGCTCGAGGCGTCGCGGATCGGCACGCGCAGCACCCAGCGTGTGAACCACGAGACCATGCGGCTGGCCACGTGCCGCTTGATCGGCCAGCCCACGATGCGGCCGCCCGGCACGCGGCGCGATCCGACGACCACGGCGGCGGGCCGGCCGCCGACGGGCTCGAGCGCGGCCAGCAGCCGGGGGATGTCGGCGGGGTCGTGGCTGAAGTCGGCGTCCATGTTGACGGCGACGTCGAAGCCGTGCTGGCGGCCGAGGCGGAATCCCTCCACGATGGCCGAGCCGAGGCCCCGCCGACCGTGCCGCACGAGCACGTGCAGCCGGGGCTCGGCCTCCGCCCGCTCAAGCGCCACCCTGCCGGTGCCGTCGGGCGAGTCGTCGTCGACGATCAGCAGTTGCAGCTCGGGCGACACCGCGAGCACGCGATCGATCAGCGCGACGATGTTGTCGCGCTCGTTGTAGGTCGCCGACACGACGAGCACGCGGCCCGGCGGCCAATCGTCACGGGAAAAAGTGGCTGCTGTCGTGGCCATCGTGGCCGGAAGCTTACCCCCCGCGGCGCAGCCGTGCGAAGAGCCGGCGGTAGTCGCCCAGCCGCACCGCTGCAATCGACGGCTGCGCGCTGGCGGGAACCAGCATGTCCTCCTCGATCACCACCATGTCGGCATCGTCGCACGCCGCGGCTTCCGCGTTCTCCGAGGTCGTCGTGCCGCCGGCCGACGCCGCGGCGGTCTCACGGGCCCCGACGCCGCCGTCGCGGCCCCGCCCGCCGGCCAGCTCGCGGCCGGCCTTCGTCGCCCGTTCACCCTCGAGTTCCATCAGCTCGCGAACGATGGCCTCGCCCTCGCGGCTGGACACCCGCGGCTGGCCGCCGAAGCCGTCACCCGACCGCACGAGGTAGCGATCCACGATTCGTTCCTCCTGCTCGAAGAACTCCTGGAACGGGTCGGCGTCGGCGTCGAACACGAACTCCACGTCCGGCCCGTGCCACGGATCGACGTTCCCGCGGAAGCCGTCGTCGGCCTGCCGCGACGCCGCCGGGCCGGCCACGGGCACGCCCTCCACGGCGTCGTCGAACCGGGTGAAGACCTCCTCGTCGAGCGACCCGAATTCGATCGTCGACAACGGCGCCGCGTCGCCGAAGTCCATGCCGGGCGCACGGTCCGCGGCGGCGGGCCCCACGACGGCCGCGGCCTCGTCCGCTGCCATGGCGCCGAGGGAGCCAGGCGCGGGCAGCCGCTGGATCTCCTGCCACGCCGCGGCGATGTCGGCCGGCCGCACGCGACGGCCCTCTCCGACGAGCACGAGCGCCTGGTCGCAGATCTGGTTGACTAGCCGCGGCACGCCGTCGGCGGCGCCGTAGACGGCGTCGTCGCAGCCGCGATCGAAGGCCGCATCCCAGTCCAGGCCGGCGGCCTTCATCTGTGTCCGCAGGTAGGCGACGGTCTCGGCATGGTCGAGCGGCTCGAGGTAGGCCCGCATCGCGATCCGCTGGGTGCAGCTCTCCATCTTCGGCGCCCCCAGCCGCTCCTCGAGGGACGACGTGCCCGCGAGCACGATGTGCACGGCCGGCAACGGCGTGGGCGTGTTGGCGAGGAGCCGCAGCTCCTCGATCAGCCGCAGCGGCAGCGTGTGGGCCTCGTCCACGAGGATCACGAGCCCGGATCCCCGTGCGGCCAGTCCGCGGACGGTCTCGACCACGGCGATCCGCAGCTCCGCCTCGTCGATGCCGCGGTAGGGCTGCCCGAGCTCCGCGAGGATCGACTGCCACAGCGCCCGACGCGTGCAGATCCGCGCCCCCGAAAGCAGCGCCACCGCGAAGTCGTCGCCCACGCTCTCCGCCACCTTCGCCAGCAGCAGCGACTTGCCGGTGCCGGGCGACCCGACCACCAGCGAGAAGCCCTCGGCGCGCCGGATCGCGCGATCGACGCCGTGCAGCGCCCCGTCGATCAGCTTCGCGGGGTGGTAGAACTGCGTGCGCGGGGCGGCCATGAACGGGCGGGAGGACGGGAACCGGCGGGAGGAACGCATCTGGCTGAAGTGTCCGGAGGTGGTTGTGAGCGACCGACGTGCCTCGTACCGTTGTGATGTCGACCAACGGCGGCACCTTCCTGCACCGTCCGCCGCCGCCGTAGACTTTCACGGAGGGGCGAAAGGCCCCGGTCGCGACCGGTGGCGCCGGATATGCCGCCCGGAGGTGAGCGCATGTTCCACGTGAAGATCTGCGGCGTGATGACCGCCGTCGACGCGCGCATGGCGTGCGACGCTGGCGCCGACGCGGTCGGCCTCAACTTCGTCGACGGCTCGCTGCGTCGGCTCGACGTCGACGCCGCCCGCGCGGTGGCGGCCGCGGTGCCGCGGGGCGTGGCGAAGGTGGGCGTCTTCGCCGGCACGGCGGCGGCCGACATCCTCCACGTGGCCCGCGCGGTGGGCCTCGACGCCGTGCAGCTGCACGGCCACTTCGGCGGCCCGGGCCCGGTCGACCCTCCCGGCCGCTGCGGCGAACTCTGCGGGGTGCCGGTGATCCGCGCCGTGCGGCTGGAGGCCGGCGCCGGCGAGTCGGACCGTCTGGCCACCGCCCGCCGCTGGATCGAGGAGGCGCTGCTGGCCGGCGCCGGCCCGGTCATGGCGCTCGTCGACGCCGCCGCGACGGGCACCGCGGGCGGCGGCCTCGGCGGCACCGGGGCGCTCGTCGACTGGATGGCCCTGGCCCGCGCCGGCTCGCTGCCAGTGCCGCTGGCGCTGGCGGGTGGCCTCACCCCCTCGAACGTCGCGGAGGCGATCCGGGTGACGGGCGTGCGGGCGGTCGACACCGCCAGCGGTGTCGAGACCGCGCCGGGACGCAAGGATCCCGCCAAGGTGGCCGCCTTCGTCGCGGCCGCCCGCCGGGCCCTGGGGATGCGGTGAGAGCCGCCGGGGGGGCCGACCCGGCCCGGGAACCCTTTGCGGCTGACGGCGGGTCGCTACCATAAGGGCGTTCGCGACCATCAGGTGTTCGCGGCCCGTTCGTTCCCGCCCTCCCAGGAGCTCTGCCCGTGGCCCACGTCGAAACCCGCCTGCCGTACAAAGTCGCCGACCTCTCGCTGGCCGATTGGGGACGCAAGGAGATCATGCTGGCCGAGAACGAGATGCCTGGGCTCATGGCGCTGCGGCAGAAGTATGGCCGGACGAAGCCGCTGGCCGGGGCGCGGATCGCCGGCTGCCTCCACATGACGATCCAGACGGCGGTGCTCATCGAGACGCTCAAGGCGCTGGGCGCCGAGGTCACCTGGAGCAGCTGCAACATCTTCTCGACCCAGGACCACGCCGCGGCCGCCATCGCCAAGGCCGGCTTTCCGGTCTACGCCTGGAAGGGGATGAACAACGAGGAGTTCGACTGGTGCATCGAGCAGACGCTCTTCTTCCCGGGGGGCGAGCCGCTCAACATGATCCTCGACGACGGCGGCGACCTCACCGCCATGGTGCACACCAAGTTCCCGGAACTGCTCGGCGGCATCCGCGGCCTCTCCGAGGAGACCACCACGGGCGTGCACCGGCTCTATCAGATGCATGAGAACGGCGAGCTGAAGCTCCCGGCGATCAACGTCAACGACTCCTGCACCAAGAGCAAGTTCGACAACCTCTACGGCTGCCGGGAGAGCCTGGCCGACGGCATCAAGCGGGCCACCGACGTCATGGTGGCCGGCAAGGTGGTCGTCGTCTGCGGCTACGGCGACGTCGGCAAGGGCTGTGCCCACGCCATGAAGGCCCTGGGGGCCCGCGTCATCGTCACCGAGATCGACCCCATCAACGCCCTGCAGGCGGTGATGGAGGGCTACGAGGTGACGACCATGGAGGAGGCCGCCTCGCGGGGCCAGATCTTCGTGACGGCCACCGGCTGCCGCGACGTGATCCTCGGCGAGCACATCCAGAAGATGCCCAACGACGCGATCATCTGCAACATCGGGCACTTCGACCTGGAGATCGACGTCGCCTGGCTGGAGAACACCAAGGGCGTGAAGAAGGTCGAGATCAAGCCGCAGGTCGACCGCTACACGCTGCCGAGCGGCAACTCGGTGATCGTGCTGGCGGAGGGCCGGCTGGTGAACCTCGGCTGCGCCACCGGGCACCCGTCGTTCGTGATGAGCACGAGCTTCACCAACCAGGTGCTCGCGCAGCTCGCCCTGTGGACGGATTCGGAGAAGTACGACGTCGGCGTCCACCTGCTCCCCAAGAAGCTCGACGAGGAGGTGGCCCGGCTGCACCTCGACAAGCTGGGCGTGAAGCTCACGAAGCTCACCCCGAAGCAGGCGGAATATCTGCACGTGACCGTCGAGGGCCCGTTCAAGCCCGAGTACTACCGCTACTGATTCCGCTGGTTTGCTCCAGCGTTTCGTTTCCCGTGAAACTCCCGCAGCGGGCCGCGTCGCCTCACCACTGGCGACGCGGCCCGTGTCTTTTTTGCTACCATTCCCGCTTCGTCATCCGGGTTCGTCGTACGGTCCTCTCACTGGTAAGGAACAGCATGCCCTCCGTCGCCCCGCTCCGTGGTCTCCGTTACGACCCCAAGCACGTCGGCACCCTCTCGCAGGTGATCGCGCCTCCCTACGACGTGATCGACGCCGCCCTCCAGACCCGGCTCTACGAGAAGCATCCTGCCAACGTGATCCGGCTGGAGCTCAACCGGGAGGAACCGGGCGACGACGACCGCTCGAACAAGTACACGCGGGCGGCCCGGTTCCTCAAGGAGTGGCGGGAGCAGGGGGTGGTGATGCAGGAGCCGGCGGCGGCCCTCTACGTCTACCATCAGGAGTTCGAGGTGGAGGGGGAGCGGCATGTCCGCCGCGGCGTGATGGCCCGGGTGCGGCTGGAGCGGTTCGGCACCGGCAACATCCACCCGCACGAGGAGACGATGTCGGGGCCGAAGCAGGACCGCCTGCTGCTCACCCGTGCCTGCCGGGCAAACCTCAGCCAGGTGTTCGGGCTCTACCCAGACCCGCAGGGCGAGGTGCAGGCCCTGCTCGACAAGGCCGTGGCCGGCCAGCCGCCGGTGGAGGCGACCGATCACCTGGGCGTCCGCAGCTGGATGTGGCCGCTCACCGACGAGACGGTCGCGGCCAAGGTGGCCGGCCTGATGGGCCCCAAGCCCGTCTTCATCGCCGACGGCCACCACCGCTACGAGACCGCCTGCAACTACCGCGACGAGGTGGCCGCGGCCTACGCCCAGGCCCACGGCGGCGCGGCCCTGCCGGCCGACCACCCGGCCAATTTCGTGCTCATGATGCTCGTGGGGATGAGCGACCCGGGCCTCGTGGTGCTCCCGACCCACCGGCTCTTCGTGAAGCCCTCCGTGGCCACGGCCGCCGAGTTGGCGGCGAAGCTCGGCGACTGCTTCACGACCGAGGCTGCCGGCACGGGCCCAGGAGCCGCCGACACGGTCTGGGACCGGATCGACGTCGAGAACAAGCAGGGAACGCTCGGCCTCTACACGGCGGGCGACCAGGCCTGGACGCTGGCCCGGATCACCCCCGCCGGCCGGGCCCGGATGGACACGGTGGCTGCCGACCACGGAGCGGCCTGGCGGAGCCTGGGCGTCTCGATCCTGCACCGGCTGGTGGTGGGTGAGCTGCTCGGCGCGAAGGAGATCCCCACGCCCGGCTACGTGCACCTGGTCCGCGAGGTTGTGGAGGGCCTCGGCACGGCCACGTATCCGCTGGCCGCCCTCGTGATGCCGGCGAGCGTGGAGGACATCCGCAAGGTGAGCGAGACGGGCGAGCGGATGCCTGCCAAGAGCACCTACTTCTATCCGAAGCTCGCCAGCGGCCTGGTCTTCAACCCGCTCGAGTAGCGGTGCAGCAGCGAGGCCTTGTCATCGCGCTCAGGCTGCGGCGGCTCGTCGAATCCGCGAGGGCTGCCCATGCCCCGGGAGCCAGCGTGTTTCATGGTTGGGCGGTGCGGGAGGCGAAGGGCTCTCCGTGTCTCGAGAGCCGGCGTAGCTGACAAGCGAAGCCAGGATGGCGAAGCGCTGGCAGCTTTGAGAGAGCGGAGGCCAGGATAGCCGGAGCGAACGTCCGGCGACGGATGCGGGGAGCCCGAAGCCGGAACCTTCCCAACGATGTTCAGCCTCAGCCCACGTGGGTCCAGGGCAGCTGCCACGGCCGCGAAACCACCGCCTGCGGTTCCACGTGGAACGGGGGCCATGGGCGAACTAGGCAAGGCGGGCGGGTTCAAGTGAAACCGCGTTCATGCGGTGCCGGATGTTGCCGATACACCGAGAGCACGCATCGTGCCGCGAGTGTCGTTGGGAAGGAATCTGCGCGTGGGAAGGATTCTCTGCGTGGCGAACCAGAAGGGCGGCGTCGGCAAGACGACCACCGCCTCCAACCTCGCGGCAGGCCTGGCCCGGAGCGGCATGCGAACGCTCTTGCTCGACCTCGACCCGCAGTGCAACGCGACGACCGGCTTCGGCGCCGTACCCGCCGCCGCCCACCCGCTCGTCTCGGAGGCGCCGCTCTCGGAGGCGGTGCTCGCGACGGGGATCGCCAACCTCTCGATCATCCCCGGCAGCCGGAGCGTCCGCGACGTCGAGCGGATCGCGGCCGAGGCGCGGAGCGGATCGATGGTGCTCGAAAACCATCTGGCTGGCGGTCTCAACGCCTGGGACTACTGCCTGATCGACTGCCCGCCGAGCGTGGGCGAGCTCACGCGGACGGCGCTGGCCGGCAGCACCGAGGTGCTCATGCCGATCCAGTGCGAATACTTCGCACTCGAGGGGCTCACCCAGATGATCGAGGTGATCCGCGACGTGATGGCGGAGCGGCCCGGCCGGCTGCGGTTCAGCGGCATCGTGCTGACGATGCACGACGCGAATCTGGAATTGACGACGGAGGTCGAGGCCGAGGTGAGGGACTTCTTCGGGGAGATCGTCTTCGAGACGGTCATCCCGCGCGACGTGGCCGTCTCGGAGGCGCCCAGCCACGCGCAGAGTGTGCTCGATTACGCGCCGCGCTCACGAGGAGCGCGGGCCTACACGGAACTGTGCATGGAGGTACGCGACTGTGAGTAGGGAACGACGCCTGGGCCGTGGACTCGAGGCCCTGCTGGGCCGTGCCGGAATCGAACCCGCGGGGGCCGCGCCCGCGACCGCCGGCAACGCCGCTCTGGCGTCCCGCTCCGAGCTCGGCTCCGGCGCCGCCCGGCTCATCCTCCACAAGCCCGAGGAGCTGGAGCAGGCGGCTGCGTCGCTGCCCACCAGCGAGATCGCCACGGGGCTCGTCGACCCGAACCCCTGGCAGCCGCGGAGCGTCGTCAACGACGCCGACCTGGCCGAGCTGGCCAACAGCCTCCGCGATCACGGCCTCGTGCAGCCGGTCGTGGTGCGGGCGAAGGGCGACCGCTACCAGCTGATCGCCGGTCAGCGGCGGCTCTTCGCGGCGCGGCGGCTCGGCTGGGAGTCGGTGCCCGTCCGGGTGCTCGACGTCGACGACCGGCAGATGTCGGAGATCGCGATCGTCGAGAACCTGCAGCGGCGCGACCTCGACCCACTGGAGAAGGCGGCCAGCTTCAAGCAGTATCTGGCCGCCTGGGGGGGCACGCAGGACGAACTCGCCAAGCGGCTCTCGGTCGACCGCTCGACGGTGGCCAACCTGATCCGGCTCTTGGAGCTGCCGGCGCGGGTGCAGGAGCGGCTGCGGTCGGGGGCGATCTCGATGGGCCACGCCCGCGCGCTTCTGCCATTGGGCGACGAGGAGGAGCAGTGCCGGCTGGCCGACCGGATCGTGGCCGAGGGGATGTCGGTCCGCGCGATCGAGTCTGAGGTGGGCGAGATCCTCCGTGCCGAGGACCATGCCGAGCACTTGGCCGAACAGTCGTCCGACGGTGATGACGACAGCGTCGGCACCACGACGGTCGGATCGAAGCCGGCGGCGCCTGCGAAGCGGCGGCCGGGCCGACCGGCGACGAAGCGGGCGGGCCAGACGGCGGCGGTGGAGACCGACCTGCGGCGGGCCCTCGGCGTGAAGGTGGTGGTGCACGCCAACGGCAAGGGAGCGGGCCGGATCGTGATCCCGTTCGCCGACCTCGACGAGTTCCAGCGGCTCTTCGACCAGATCACGGGCTGACAGTCTAGCCGCGGATTCCGGGAACACAGCGGGAGCAGGAGTCGCGGTGTCGGTCCACCGGAACGGCCGGCGCCGATGCGGTACACTCATGGGCGGCCCGGGTTCCGCTGGCCGGTGTACGGGGCGTAGCGCAGTTGGCAGCGCGCCTGGTTTGGGACCAGGAGGTCGAGAGTTCGAATCTCTCCGCCCCGATTCGATTTTCACTTGAAATGCAGGGCTTTTTGTCGGTGACCGCCAGGGCTGGCGGGGCGGCTGTGTACACGGCGCTACCGCACCGCCCTTTCGGACAACGCAACGGCCACATCGCGGCCAAACCCTCGGATCATCCGGCCTCTCAGGCTTTCCCGCTCATCCGAAGAGAAGAACACGCCCAACGGCCACGGCTGTCTCGCCGGTCAGCGGGCTACCGTAGCCGCTGGTTGATCTGCTCGAGCAGCAGCACCTTATGCAGGGACTTGCTCTCGAGGTCGGCACACAGCCGCTCGATGTTGTCGATCGCAGAATGCATGACGGCATCGGATTTCCAGTCGCCCTAGAGAGCCGCCACCTTGGCGGTGATCGATTGCAACTCGACGCCGTATGACACGTATTCAATCATGCGCCGCACGTTCGTCTCGTTGCTGGCGCCGCTCGACCCCGACGCATCGCTGCACAAGAGTCGCGTCGGACACCTGGCCACCTGCAGCATGTCGGTGACGTGCGAGAAACTCCGCCGTTCGTTGAGCTCGCGCACGGCCCGGTTCCGCTCGATACGGCGTTGAATGGGCCGCATCGTGAAACCGCCGGCGACGGTCGCGGCAAGAACCGTGAAGAACGAGTCCCGCGACAGATATGCGGGAGATGATCGATGCCCCCGACGCACCGGACGCGCAGAAGGGACGATCGTGAACGCAGGCGGTGGTGCTAGCGGCACGCGTGTTCCCGAGCTGGGGATCGACCCGCAGACGAACAGCCGTCCCCGTGCGTGAGCCGGCTCCGCTTCTCGCTATGCGGCGTTCGCGTGCACCTGCGAGGCGCGGCCGAACACGGCGTAGAGCGAGTCGCTCAGCGGTTGCCGATCGGCCAGTGTCATCCGCACGACCCGCAGGCCCGCCGCTTGCCCCATCGCGACCAGGGTCTTGGGTGTGAAGTAATTCACGTGGTCCGGCCAGCGATACCCGCACCAGCGGCTGCCACGGACGTGACGCGCGAGGCACGCGTAGTTCGGAACCTTCACGACGACTCTCCCGTCAGCCGCGAGCCGGGAGACGCAGCGCCGCAGGAGCGGCAGCGGCTCGATCTCGTGCTCGAGAATGCAGGAAAGCACGATCGCGTGCACGCTGTCACTTTCCACTTCGGCGAGCCCGTCGATGCCGGTGGCGTGGATGCAGCGGCCGCCGTGACGCCGCAGCGCCCGGCTGGAGCGTTGCGCGAGCACGTTCGAGATTTCGATGCCGATGGGCTCGATCCGGGCAGCGACACCTTCGGGCAGCTGCTCGACTACGCGGTGGGCGAGCATGCCCTCGCCGCAGCCCACGTCCACCAGCCGCAGCGGATCCTGCGGCGCCCGGCGGGCGACATCCTGCAGCACACTGGCGACGAGCGCTGTCATCTTGTCCCGACGCAGGACCCGCCGGCGAAAACGCTTCACCCAGCCACTGACGGCGTGCACCACGGGCTCGCGTTCGCTGCGGAGTGCCGCCTCACGCTCGTGCGTCGCCTCCCAGGCGAACGCATCTTGAAACAGGTGCTGGGCCGGCGGATTCGCCAGGTACACGAAGCCGGTCTCCTCGCAGCGCCGCAGATCCCATGGCGCCGGGGCGGCACGGAGCCGCACGGTTGTGGACGGATGTTCGAGCAGCGGGCAGGTGCGCAGGCGCTGGCTCATCGAAGGCCCTCGAGGAGATGCGGGGCCGCGACGGAGGCCCCGTTTGTTGCTCCTATCGGCACACTCGCTCCGACCGCACCAGTCGGACCTCCGGCTGCCGACGGCGTTTATGCCCAGACCCCGCAGAACTGTCGGACGATCGAAACACCGACGACGTTCCTTGCCCAAGCCACCCGCAATGACACGCGTCCCCCTGCCTTCTCCACCCTTCCCCTCCCCGCTGGATTGCCGCGGCGGAATTCCCTGCACAACCGGCACATCCGCTCCCGATTCTGATACGGGATGTTCGCACGTATAGCTCGCGTTATCGCCAGGTTGCTGCTGATTTTCGCCTCGTGCCTCGAGGGATCAGCGGCACTGCGCGCCGAAGACTCCGCGCCGCCGGCGGCGCCGCTGCCGCCACTGCTCGCGGCCCCCGACGAGGCTTCCGCGGCCGTCGGCAGCCTCGCTGAACACGTTGGCCTCGCTGACGACGTCGAGCAGACACAGTACTACGAGGACATGCTGCATCCGCGCGACGCCGAGCAGGAGGCGATGATCCGCGCGCTCGTCGACGAGGCCGTCACCGCCAGGCTCGCCGGGATTCCGCGGCCACGGTACATCCCCGCCACCGACATCGCGCCGCCCAAGGGCCTGCTGTTCCTCAACAACAACCCGCGCCGCGGCGACTTTCCCTTCGCGATGGCGCTCGGCGGCTACATGCAGCTGCGGTGGCTCGAGTTCGCCCGCGATACGACCACGTTCACCAACGCCGCAGGCCGTCAGATCAACGTCAACAACATCAACACGTTCAACATCAACCGCTTCCTGCTGTCGTTCCACGGCCACGTCGTCGACGAGCGGCTCGTCTACAACTTCGCCCTCTTCGGCACGACCAACGTCGGCATCCGCTCGGGCGTCGTGCCGATCGGCATTCTGGGCTGGAAGTTCAGCGAGGAGGCGACGCTCGGCGCGGGGATGTCGCAGGTGCCCGGGTCGCGCGAGTGGGAGCTGGCGTCTCCCTGGACCATCGGCATCGACCGCAGCATGGCCAACACCTTCTTCCGTCCGGGATTTAGCCCCGGCGCCGCCGCGATCGGCTCCCTCTTCGACAAGAAGGTCTTCTACATCGCCGGCGTCTGGAACGCGATCGACGGTGGCACGACGGGGGTGCTCCGCCGCGGCACGTCGATGGCCTGGGCCGGCAACACCTGGTGGGAGCCCTGGGGCCCGTTCGGCATCGGCGCGTCCGACATGGAGCATCACGACGACCCCGTGATCCGCCTGGGCACCAGCGGCGTGTTCGCCCCCACCTACGCCAACCCACTCGTGGGCAACAATCCCGAAGACACGCTCGTGCGGCTCTCCGACGGCACGCCGATCTCGGAGAAGGGCGCCCTGGGCAAGGACACCGTGGTCGACAGCTTCCTCTACCGGCTGGCCACGGTCGACGCGGCCTGGAAGTGGCGGGGAGTGGGCGTGTTCTGCGAGTACTACTGGCGGCTGCTCGACGACTTTACAGGTCAGGGCCCGTTCGACCGTTCGAGCATGTTCGACCATGGCGGCATGGGCTACCTCTCCTGGTGCTTCGTGCCGCGCACCTACGAGGCCTACGCCCGCTCGAGCGTGGTCACGGGCCCCTACGGCACGGGCCAGGAGTATGGCGGCGGTCTCAACTACTACATCAGGCAATCGCGGCAGGCGCGGCTGACGATCGAGGCGCTCTACATGAACCGCAACCCGGCCCAGAACTTCCTCTACCCCTACCGCGCCGGCTACAGCGGCACCGCGATCCAGACTCAGTTCGTCACGGCGTTCTAGACGGCTGTGGAAAAGTCCTCCATGGACTTTTTCCGCCTCCAGTGGCGGATGACTGTATGCACGGCCGGGGAGCGTATACGGCTCGATCGCGAACGATCGCGGTCTAGAACTTGTTGTTGCAGCTGGTGCAGATCCGCGGCGCCTGGGTTGGGCTGAACGCGTTGCATAGGATGCACTTGTTGCTGAACTTGTTGTTGCAGCTGGTGCAGATCCGCGGCACCTGAGTCGGGCTGAACGCATTGCAGAGGATGCACTTGTTGCTGTACTTGTTGTTGCAACTGTTGCAGATCCGCGGCACATGCGTCGGGCTGAACGCGTTGCACAGGATGCACTTGTTGCCCAGCAGTGCGGTCTCCGACGGCCGGGGCTCGCCGCTGACGGCCACGATCCCGGGCCAGGTCACCCCGACCAGCATCACACACACAAGTATCGCGACGCCGGCAGCACGACGAACGATCCACGCTTTCTGGGACACGACGGCTCCTTCGCTTGACGGGCTTGCTCGCACCACCCTGCAGAGTGGTCACGCCCGCACTTTATGCGGTCCAGCCACCGGACTGCAATCGCGGTGAAAGATCGAGCGGCTCACGACCCGGACAGCGCCCGCAGCCCGGCCCAGGCCGCGGCCAGCGCCACGAGGTTCGTGGCGAGCATGTAGCCCAGCGCCTGAACCGTCCTGCCTCCTTCCAGGAGTTCCACCGACTGGAAGGCGTAGCTCGAGTAGGTCGTGAACCCGCCGAGCAGTCCGACGAGCAGGACCGTCTCCAGGCTGTCGGGCACCGCATGCCGCGACCGCACCCAGCCCATGATCGCGCCAAACGCGAACGAGCCCGCCACGTTCACGGCGAGAGTGCCCCACGGGAATCCGGGCCCCAAGAGCCGCGTCACCAGGCCGCTGCAGCCGGCGCGGAGCAGCGTTCCGGCGGCGCCGGCGAGGCCGATCAGTGCGAGGTGGGCGAGCTGTTGCATCGCGATTCCGGGTTCGAGCCGCCCCAGCATAGCGGGCTGCGCGACCGGGATTCTGGCCGGTTGACAGGCATTCCACAACGCCGTCAAATGTTTTGGAGGCCCAAAACATTATTTTTGGATCACCCAAAATGCTTCGGCCGCGTCCGTCCACCATCCACTGCAGCGACCGCGGGGCCTTCACGCTCGTCGAACTGCTCGTGGTCATTGCGATCGTCGGCGTGCTTGTCGGCCTGCTGCTTCCGGCGGTCCAGTCGGCGCGGGAAACGGCCCGCCGAGCCAGCTGCGGCAATGGCATGCGGCAACTGGGGCTCGCGTTGCACAACCACCTCGACAGCGAACAGCGGTTTCCGGCCGGCTATCTGGCCGACACCGCGAGCGGTTCCCGCGATGCCGCCACCTGGGATGCGGCCCCCGGCACCGGCTGGGGGCTCGCCATCGCCCCCTTCCTCGAGGAGTCGGCGGCGGTCGTGGGGTACGACCGCACCGCTGGCGTCGCGGCGGCAGCAAATCGGACGATCGTGTCACGGCGGCTCGCCGTGTTTCTCTGTCCATCGTCGACAGGCCCGCGGGACGCCTTCGCCGCCCTCGATCAGACCGGCTCTCCGCACGCCTCCGGCGCCGCGCTCGGCCGCACCGACTACGTTGCCAACGCCGGGCATGAGGATCCGTGGGACGGCCCGCCGCTGGCCACGTGGAACGGCATCGCCAACGGACCACTTTTCCGCAACTCGAAGACACGGCCCGCGACCGTGACCGACGGGCTCTCCAAGACCGTCTTTCTCGGCGAGCACTCCCAGGCGCTCTCGCAGAAGTCGTGGGCGGGAATCGTTCCCGGGGCCTGGAGCCATCCCACCTTTCCCGCCTCCGGAACGCAGCCGGAGCACGCCGCCGCGCTGGTGCTCAGCCACAGCGGGCCAGCCGCCGGGGAGCCGTGGGGCATCCACGTGCCCAACGACGTCGCGGGCCACTGCGACCAGATGTTTTCCCAGCACCCGGCGGGCGCCAACGTGACTCTTGGAGACGGCGCCATGCGGTTCTTCGCGGCGACCATCGACCGGAACGTCTGGGCCGCACTGTGCAGCATGAACGGCGGCGAGGCGGTTTCGCCACCCGAATGACGCCGGCGGCGGATGCGGCCGCGGGCCGGTCCAGATATACTGCCGAACCGTCCCGCAGGTGGCAGCGTAGGGGATTGGTTTGAAACCCCACCGCGGCTGACAGGTCCGGTCTTTCGCCAAGGAACCCCGCCACGCCACGATGGTGTCATTCAACAAACGCATCCTGTTCGTCGGCTTTGGCGCCGTCGCCCGCTGCACGCTGCCGATCCTGCTCGACCACGTCAAGGTTCCGCCAAAGAACATCACGATCCTCGACTTCGAGCCCCACGAGCCGTCGCTGCGGCCCTGGATCGAGAAGGGGGTCTCGTTCGTCCGCGACAAGGTGACCCCCGACAACCTCGGCGCACTGCTCGGCCGGCACCTGTCCGCAGGCGACCTGCTCATCGACCTGGCCTGGAACATCGACTGCGGCGAGATCGTGCAGTGGTGCCACGACCACGGCGTGCTCTATCTCAACACGTCGGTCGAGCTGTGGGATCCCTACGAGCACGCGAAGGGGGCCCACCCGACGCACCTCACGCTCTATTGGCGGCACATGAAGCTACGCCAACGGATCGCCGGCTGGTCCTCGCCTGGCCCCACGGCCGTGCTCGAGCACGGGGCCAACCCCGGCTTGATCAGCCACTTCACGAAGCACGCCCTGCTCGACATCGCCGCCGCATGCCTCGAGGAGAAGAAGTTCGCCGGGGAGCAGGCCGAGCGGATCGGGCAGCACGCCAAGAGCCGCGCCTTCAACCACCTCGCGCACGAGCTGGGAGTGAAGGTGATCCACTGCAGCGAGCGCGACACGCAGATCTCTAATCGCCCCAAGGAGGTCGACGAGTTCGTCAACACCTGGAGCGTCGAGGGCTTCCGCGAGGAGGGCACGACCACCGCCGAGATGGGCTGGGGCACGCACGAGAAGGAACTGCCGCCCTTCGCCTATGAGCACCCCGATGGCCCGCAGAGCCAGATCTGCCTGGCCCGCATGGGGATGAACACGTTTGTGGTGAGCTGGGTGCCGATCTCCACGATCGTGGGCATGGTGGTCCGCCACGGCGAGGCATTCAGCATCACCGAGAAGCTGTCGGTCCGCGACGCCAACGGCGGCACGATCTACCGGCCCACGGTGCACTATGCCTACTGCCCCTGCGACGCGGCGATCGCCAGCCTCTGGGAGCTCCGCGGCAACGACTACCGCCTGCAGTCTCGGCTGCGGATCATGACCGACGAGATCACCGGCGGCTCCGACGCCCTAGGCGCACTGGTCATGGGCCACCCCTTCAATTCCTGGTGGTGCGGCACCGACCTCTCCATCGAGGAATCGCGGCGGCTCGTGCCCCACCAGAACGCCACCACCATGCAGGTGGCTATCTCCGTCGTGGCCGCGTGCATGTGGATGATCGAGCACCCCGACCGCGGCGTGATGCTGCCCGACGACCTGCCCCACGACTACGTGCTGGGGATCGCCAAGCCCTACCTCGGCACATTCATCTCGGTCTCCTCCGATTGGACGCCGCTGAAGCACTACTCGAGCGCCTTCCACGGCTACAACCGCCCGCAGATCGACCCGACCGACCCCTGGCAATTCAAGAACTTCCTGCTCACCGACGGAGACTGATGCTGCGCACGGACGCCCGCCCATGAACCAGAAACAACTCCTCACCCTCGCCAAGAAGCACGGCACGCCGCTCTTCGTCGTCGACCACGACGAGCTGCGGAAGAATTACGCCCTCTTCCGCAAGCACTTCCCCCGCGTGCAGATCTACTACGCCGTGAAGGTCAACAGCGACCCCGCGATCGTGGAGACCTTCTACAAGCTCGGCGGCAGCTTCGACGTGGCGAGCATGCAGGAGTTTCACACCGTCCACCGCAACATCGCCGAGCTCCCGGCCAAACAGCGGCAGGACTTCATCTGGGACAAGATCATCTACGCCAATCCGATCAAGCCCGTCGAGACGCTCGAGGAGCTCGACCGCTACAAGCCCCTCGTCACCTACGACAACCACGAGGAGGTGAAGAAGATCGCGAAGCACGCGCCGCACGCCGGCCTCGCGCTGCGGCTGCGGGTGCCCAACACCGGCTCGATGGTGGAGCTGTCGAGCAAGTTCGGCGCCCTGCCCGGCGAGGCGGTGGAGCTGATCTCCTACGCCCACCAGCACGGCCTCACCGTCGAGGGGCTCTCGTTCCACGTGGGCAGCCAGTGCACGAATCCCGAGAACTACATCCAGGCGATCCACCTCTGCGCCGAGGTCTTCGCCGAGGCCAAGTCGAAGGGCTTCCAGCTCAAGCTGCTCGACATCGGCGGCGGCTTCCCGGCGGCCTACGACTCGAGCGTGCCGAAGTTCAGCGATCTCGCCCGGAAGATCAACCACGAGCTCGACCGGCTCTTCCCCAAGGAGATCGAGATCCTCGCGGAGCCCGGCCGCTTCCTGGTGGCATCGGCCGGGTCGGCCGTGTCGAAGATCATCGGGAAGGCGGTCCGCAACGACAAGCTCTGCTACTACGTCAACGACGGCGTCTACCACACCTACTCAGGCGTGATCTTCGACCACTGCACCTACCACATGAAGAGCTTCAAGAAGGGGGCAACGCAGCTCTGCGCCGTCTTCGGCCCCACCTGCGACGCGCTCGACACGATCAGCCTCGCGGAGCAGCTGCCCGACCTACAGCTGGGCGAGTATCTCTTCAGCGAGAACATCGGCGCCTACTCCGCCGCCAGCTCGACCCACTTCAACGGGTTCCCCCCGGCCACGGTCGTGCACGTCAACCGGTAGCGCGCGGCCGACTCTCCACGCAGCCTGCAGCAGACCGCATTGGTTCGTGGGTCTGCGACATGCTCGTCGCCGGCGGACTTTGACGTTGCAACCTCCACAGGCGTGGTGCGCCAACTCTTCCAGTCAAAGTTCACCGGCTCCTGCGCGTGTCTCCAACCCACTCCTCTGCATCGGGAGTGACGGAGTGCTGAAGGCGCGAAGCATCAGCTTTCGCGAGGGGCTGCCCGTGCCCCGGGAGCCGGCGTAGCTGACAAGCGCAGCCATGGATGGCGGAGCGTAGTCAGCTTCGAGAGAGCGGAGGCCAGGATGGCCGCAGCGAACGTCCGGCGATGGGGCACGGGCAGCCCCGGCACCCCGGGCAGATTGCCGCACGGCACCATCGCGCCGTCACTCCCGCACCGCCTCGATGAGGTGGTAGTTCTTCACGATCTCGCGGGCCACGTCCCGCCAGGAATTCGGCAGGGTCTCCAGGTACCAGCCGGGCTGCTTCGTCACCACGAGCAGCGTGCCCCCCGGGGCGAGCGCCGCCCGCGCCGCCTCCACGAAGAGCTCGGCGATGCGGAAGTCGCCGTAGTAGGGTGGGTTCGCCAGGGCGAGGTCGTACGTGCCGGGCTCCGGAACGCCGCCGCCGGCCTCGAGCGCCACCGTGAGATTCTCGAGCGCGTTGCGGTCGGCCCCCAGCCGCGTGCACGCGACGGCGCGGGCGGAGGCGTCGAGGGCGTGGACGTGAATGCTCGGATCGCGGGCCGCGATGCCCAGCGCCACGCAGCCCGAGCCGCAGCCGATGTCGACCACGCGGGTGCCCGGCGCCACGTCCACGGCGTTGAGCAGATGCCGTGCGCCGGGATCGATCCGTCGGTGGGCGAACACGCCCGGCCGCGTGATGGCCGTGAGCAGCCGGTCGCGGTCGCGGAAGACAAACTCGCAGGAGAAGTCTCGCACTTTGGCGAGCTCGCGGGTCTTCTCCACGACGTAGGCGATCGTCTCCTGCCCGTCGGCCGTCGCCGGCCGGACGCGGACGGTCTCTCCCGTCTCCGCCAGCTGCTCGCGGAGCCAGTTGTCGTGCGGATTATCGATCGCCGCCACGAGCCTGCCGCCGATCGACAGCCGCGCGAGCGCCGCTTGGAGAATGTCGCGGGAGAGCTCGGCCTCGCCTCCCTTGGAGAGCGGCACGACGGCGAGGTCGTACGGCCCCTCAGGCGGATCTGCGGCGCAGACGGCCGCGAGGCCAGGGGGCGGCGACTCCCAGGAATCGCGGGCCGCGTCGTGCTGGAAGAGGTCGAGAAACCAGGCTGTCACGACGGCCGACGGATGTGCCGCGGCCAGTTCGAAGGCCGCCTGCCCGCGGCCCACCGTGGTGCAGAGCACTCGCGGCACGTCGGCAGACGCGGCAGCGAACGTCAGCGCGACGTCGAGCGCATGGGCTTCGGCGGGACGTGCGGGGAGCGCGATGGGCATGGTCGCCAGAGCATACCCTGCCCCTCCGGCCGCACGACGCCAGCCCCGCTACTCGGGCCGCTGCGGCCGTTGCGGCCGCTCGCCGCCACCAGCGCCGCCTGGGCCTCCCGGCCCACCACTGCCACCGGCACCCGGTCCGCCGCGGCCACCCGGCCCGCCGGGGCCGCCGCCCTGTCCACCAGGCCCGCCACGGCCGCCGCGCATCCGCTGAATGTCCTCCGCGAACTTCGTGAGTTCGGCGCGGTCGAGCTTGCCATCACCATCGGCGTCGAAGCTCATCGCGTGCTCGATGAACCGCTCCGGCGAGGGCGGCCCGCCAGGACCGCCCTGCCCACCGTGCCCACCCGGGCCGCCGCGGCCCGGACCACCTGAACCACCACCCTGCCCACCTGCTCCACCAGGGCCGCTCCGCCCTGGACCGCCTCCCTCGGGCCGTCCGGGCGGCTGCGCCAACGCGGCCGCCGCCAGCGAGATCGCCACCAGCAGCGTCACGACAGGAGCCACCTGCTTCGAGCGAAGGCTGCCCCAGAGTCGGCCTCGGTTCATCGAATGATCCTCGGAGTGATTGCGGACAGAACTCGCAAACGATGCGGTCGGGCAGCCGTTGCCGGCCAGCCGTCCTGCCGATTCAACGGCGGCTCGTGCCGGAGGTTTCGGTCCCGACACAATAAAGAAACCGGCCCGAACGCAGGAAGAGCTGGCCGTCGGCGATCGCGGGCGTGCCGCTCGAATCGCTGTCGTCCGCCGCGAACGTGTTGCGGGCCAGGATCTCGTAGCGCGGGGCCGCCGGCAGCACGAACGTGCCGCTCCAGCGGCTGACGACGTAGATCCGGCCTTCGGAGAGCACGGGCGAGGCGTAGACCGGGCGGCCGCCCGAGGCCATGCCCTCAACCCGCTCGCGATAGACGAGCTCCCCCGTCTTCGCCGACGCGCAGAAGGCCTGGCCGCGGTCGTCGATCCAGTAGAGGTGCCCGTCGTGCAGGAGCGGCGTGGCAACGTAAGAGCTGTTGCGGCTGGTCCAGAGCGTGTGCGATTTCGTGACGTCGCCGCGGCCGCCGGCCCGCAGTGCCAGCGAGCCCGACGAGCGAAAGCCTCCGAAGACGTAGAGCGTCGTGCCGTCCACGATCACGCTCGGCGACACGTTGCCGGTGAGCCCCATCTCCGCGTGCCAGCGGAGTTTGCCCGTGGCCGGATCGAGACCCCACACCTCTCCCGGCACGGCGATCACGATCTCCTTGCCGGCGTCGTCGCGAGTGACGACGCCAGGAGTGCCGTAGGCCAGTTCGAGCGCCGCGGCCTCCGCCTTCCAGAGCTCGCGGCCCGTCTTGCGATCGAGCCCGCGGATCGACTGGCTCTCCTCCGACGCGTTGACGACGACCGTGTCGCCGAGGATCACCGGGCTCGCGGCCGAGCCCCAGCGTCGATTGCTCGACTCCTTGCCGACCACCGCCCGCCACAGCTCCTTCCCCGCCATGTCGAAGGCGATGACGCCGCTCTTGCCGAAGAAGGCGATCACCACCTCGCCGTCGGTCGCGGGCGTGCTGCTGGCATAGCCGTGCTCCGTCAGGAAGCCCTCGTAGGCGTCCTCCGGTCCCTCGCCGGGAACGTCGCGTTGCCACTTCACGCGGCCGTCGGCCCGGCTGACGCAGACCAGATGCCGCACGAGCTTCGCCGTGCCCTGCTGCCCGGCGCCCACACCCGAGTAGCAGGTCACGAAGATGTCGTCGCCGAGCACGACCGGGCTCGACGAGCCGGCCCCCGGCAGCGGCGTCTTCCACCGCAGGTTCTCGGTGTCGCTCCAGGTGAGCGGCACCGCCGACGTGCCGGCTCCAGCCCCGCCCGGACCGCGAAACTGCGGCCAGTCGGCGGCGGTCGCCGCGCCGCCAAGGAGCGCTGCTGCAATTGCCAGCCACACCCGCTGCACGATCGCCCGCGTGCTCCGCTGCGATCTGGCCACATGCATTCCGGTCGCATTCATTCAGTCACCCTCAGTGCGTCGTTTTTCTTGAGCACGCGGTGGCCCGGCCCCGCCCCGGCACCGAACTCCAGATGGCAGTCGAGCAGCACGCCGAGCGTGGCGTCTGCGGGGACGTCGAGCATGGCTTTCACGACGGTGCCCTGCCGTTCGACCGCCACCGCCTCGTAGGGCCCGACCTGCACCCAGGAGGGTTTCTCGGCAGGAACGCTCCGGCCGCGGCCGTCGGCAGCGGCCAGCGGGCCGGCGAGAGCCCCCTCGATGTCCTTGGCCATCAGCCCATCGGCCTCGTACGGCCCACGGATCGGATAGCCGTCGAAGGCGAAGCCGATCGCCGGCGAGTGCTGCCTACCGTCGTCTGGAAACGGGCTTTTCACGCAGGCGGGATACTTGTGGTAGTGGTACATGCCTGTCTGCTCCGGATGGCCGCAGCAGCTGTCGAGCCATACCTCCGAATAGCCCTCGACGGCGTTCATGCCCCCCTGCTCGAACGGATTGAAGAACACGACGCCGTTGAGCGCCACGCCGATGGGCCCCATCGGCAGCCGCGTGATCCGGTCGGACCGCTGCGGCACCAGCGGCAGGCGGAACGTGAACTCCTGCACACGGATCGTGTTGGGGTTGCCGCTGTTGGGGAAGATCGCCGTGGGGTGGTTGGGATAGCCCTGGCTCTCGATCACGAGGTGGTCGCGGTCGTGCGAGAGCCGCACCTCGTCGATGCCGTCCTTGTTGGAATCCCGCATGTGGTAGGAGAAGAGGTCGACCTGCCGGTCGCCGTCGACGCCCCCGTCGCGGAACAGATAGACCGCCTTGCCATCGCCCTCACGGACCGACCAGCGGCCGCTGATCGGCCGGCCGGCCGACGTGTCATCAGCCAATGCCAGAGCCGCCAGTACCGGCAGGAGCAACACGACCGCGATCGCGGCCGACACGAGCGACCGAAACGACGACAGACGGCGGCCGGGCGCAGGCATGGAAGGGAACGCGGGAGCCAGCATGAGGGCATGTTCCCTGGGGAGCGCATCCAACGGCCCAGCCGCCGGAAAGTCGCGACCACTCCGGGAGTGGGCCTCCGGCCCGCCGCTCATTCGAGGTATTCGTTCGACCAGGTGCTGAAGAGATCCCCCCGCTTCACGCGGGCGGCGTCCTCCCGCATCACGGCGGGCGTGCGGCGGATGATCCGCGTCGTGCCGTGGCGACCGCGGCGGTACCGCGAGCGGGCCATGGCCTGGGGCCCCGTGTTCCGCGCTGGAATCGCGGCGTCGGGCGGCGCAGACTCCACGAACTCGACCTCGGGCATCGGCACGGCCGGCACCTGGGCGAGCCGCGACGGCGGCTGCGCGAAGGCAGCGTGCCCCACCACCATCACCGGCAAGGCGCAACGCAGCGCAAACGCGAGGGCTTGGCCCTGCCAATGGAGCCGGCCGTGCTGGCAAGCGCAGCCAAGATGGCGAAACGCAGCCAGCACGGAGTGAACGGAGGCCAGCGGGCGCCGATCCGCCACGGGCGGATTGGTCGACGCAGCGAACGTCCGGCGAGATGGCAGGGCCAGCCCCGGCCCGCACCAGCGATTGCCGAGGCTCACTTTTTCGCCCCCTCCGGCAGCGGCGCGAGCGTCAGCGGATCCCGCAGCGGCAAGTGCTTCACCTTCCCGCCGAAGAAGTCGTTCATGCTGGCCCGCTTCTCCAGGTCGCCGGGGGCGATCTTGTCCCAGTCGCCCACCACGAGGATCGCCATCTTCGCCGGATCGAGGTGCTTGCGGGCCACCCGCTGCAGATCCTCGCGGGTCACGCGGCGGACCTTGTCGCGGAACGTCTTCCAGAAGTCCTTCGGTCGCTTCGTCCACTCGTCGTTGACGAACACCCGCAGCAATTGCGGCCGGCTCTCGAACTGACGCGGAAAGGTCTCGATCAGGTTCAGGCGGGCCGTCTCCAGCTCTTCTTCGGTGACGAGCTCATCCCGCATCTTCGCGATCTGCTCCATCACGATTTTCGCCGCCAGGGCCACCGTCGGGTTCTTGCTTTCGAAGCCCGCCCGGAAATCGCCCGGATAGGCCACCCGCGGCGTGAGGGACGACCGCACCGAATAGGCGAGGCCCTCGTTGCTGCGAACCTGCTGCATGAGCCGGCTCGTGAATCCGCCCGCCCCGAGGATCTCGTTGAGCAGCAGGAAGGGGATCGCGTCGGGGTCGTCGCGGGCGATCGCGCGGCTTCCCATCACGACCTTGCCCTGCGGGATGTCCTTCGGCACGTGGTAGAGGCCCGGCTCGAGCACGGCCGTGGGGGCGACCGGGTCGGGCGCCGCAGCGCCGCGCTCCCAGCCCGCGAACGCCTTCGCGAGCTTGGCGAGCATCTCCTGCTCGTCGAAGTCGCCCGAGACCGACACGATCATGTTGCCCGGGTGGAAGATCCGGCGGTGCAGTTCCACCAGCCGCTCCCGCGTGATGGCCGCCACCGTCTTGTCGGTCGGCTCGGAGGCCTCGAAGTGGGACGGGCCGTAGACGAGCCGCTTCCATTCGCGGGAGAGGATCGACGAGGCATCGTCGTTCCGCTGCTTGAGCGACTCGAGCACGCGGGCCTTGGCCGTCTCCAGCCGGCCGGCGTCGAAGGCGGGCGTCCGCAGCATCCCGAGGAAGAGCTTCAGGCTCTCGTCGAAGTTGCTCTTCAGGCAGTTCATCGTGGCGGTGGTGAACGTGTCGTTCGCCGCCACGCCCACCTCCGTCGCCAGGAAGTCGAGCTGCTCGTCGAGCTCGGCGGGCGGCATCGTCGCCGCGCCCCCCTCGCGGACCATCCGGGCCGTCATCGAGGCGAGGCCGGGCACGTCGGCGGGATCGAGCGACGCGCCCCCCTTGAACGTGATCGAGAGATTGACGAGCGGAAATTCCCGCGACGGCGCCAGAAACACCACGGTGCCGTCGGGGAGCACGCGGCGGAACGTCGCGGCATCGGGCGGCTCGAAGGCCAGCGGCGCGAACGCGATCTCCTCCGGACGCGCAGGGATCCCCGCGACCACAGCCTTGGCGGCCCCGGGCTGCGCCGCCTGGCCGTGGGCCAGGTCCGTCGGCGCGAGGCATGCCAGACCGCCCGCCACGCCACTCAGGATTCCCCTCACGATCACGTTGGTGCGCACGTTCATCGAACCACCGCCTTTTCCTGCTCGTTCGCCTGCTGCTGTGCCGCCACTCGCGTGTAGGTCGCCACGCTGCGATTGGCCGGCTTGAAATAGGTGTTCGCCACACGCCGGATATCGGCGGCCGTGACCGCCTCGTACTTCTTCGGGGCCTCGTTGATCTCCCGCCAGTCGAGGAGCGTCTCGTAGAAGGCCAGCTGCACAAGGAGCGACATGTTGTTCTCGAGGCGGCGGTAGTTGCCGGCCGCCACCCGGTTCTTCACCTTCCGCAGCTCACGCTCCGGCACCTCCGCCTCCTGCAGCTTCGCCAGTTCCTCGTACCACGCCTGCTCGAGCTGCCCGGGCTTGGCGTCGCCGCGGGCCTCGGCCTCGAACGAGAAGAGCCCGGCGTACTTCCGCGTGTCGGAGGCCGTGCGGGCGGAGGCGGCGATGCCGCGGCCCTCGACCAGGCCGCGGTAGAGCCGGCCCGTCCGCTCGTTGAGCAGCTCCGAGAGCATGTCGAGCGGGTAGCTGTCGGCGTGGCCCGCGGGCACGGTGTGGTACCGCACCTCGACGGCCGGCGGCACGTCCCCTTCGGCGTTCATCCGCTGCTCGGCGATCTGATCCACCTCCAGCGTCACCACCGGCGGCGGCTTCTTCTCGCCCGGATCGAGCCGCGAGAAATACTTCGTGATGAAGGCCTTCGCCTGGGCCGGATCGAAATCTCCGACCACCACGCCGAAGATGTTGCCCGGCCGGTAGTAGATGTTCCAGTAGTCCATCGCCTGCTCGAACGTGTAGCTGTTCAGGTCGCTCGGCCAGCCGATGACCGGCCACGAGTAGCCGCACGACTCCCAGAACATCGCGTCGAACTGCTCCTGAAAGCGGCCCGTGGGCGTGCTGTCGGTGCGGAGCCGCCGCTCCTCGTGCACGACGTCCCGCTCCGAGTAGAACTCGCGAAACACGCTGTCGTGCAGCCGGTCGCTCTCCATCCAGGCCCACAGTTCCAGCTTGTTGGCGGGCACGGTGATGAAGTAGCAGGTGAGGTCCTGGCTGGTGAAGGCGTTCATGCCGCTGCCGCCCGCCTTTGTGTAGACCTGGTCGAACTCGTCCTTGACGATCGTGGCGGCCCCCGGGCCGCCCTCGCCCCGCCCCTGCTGCGCCCGAATGAGCGCGTCGAGCCGGCCGCGGAGCACCCGCAGTTCCTGCGTGTCGTTGGCCGGATCCCAGGGATCGGCGATCTCGCCGTCGCGGTAGCGGCGGTACTGCTTGGTCCAGACGATGCGGTTGATCTCGTCGCGGATCGCCTTCTGCTCGGCCCGGTACTTCGCGTCACGGTCCGGGTCGCGGGTGCCGATCGTGTCGGTGCCCTTGAACATCATGTGCTCGAAGAAGTGGCTGATCCCGGTGATGCCCGGCCGCTCGTTGACGCTGCCGACGCGGGCCACCCAGCCGGCGCTGACGACATTCGGCTGGTCGCGGCGCGGCACGAGCAGAAACTGCATGCCGTTGTCGAGCGTGAACTCCTGCACCTCGACCTGCTGGGCGCGGGCGGATCCCGCGGTCCACGCGGCGGCCGTGACGACGAGAGCGAGAACGAACTGACGGCGGCGGGACGTGGCCATGGAGTGCTCCGCGGAGGACCGGGACGACGACGGGCGACGTTATACCGCACCCGCCCGAAAACCGCCCAGAACACTTGGCTTCACCACACCAGCACGGCAGGACACCATGCGCTCTGAACAGACACCAGGGCTGGAGGCCCGTGTCAGCACCAGCGAGCGGACGCTCGCCAAGCCGGGACGGCCACGATGGCCGTGCCCGGCGTGAACACGGCGCTGGAGGCCCGTGTCAGCACCAGCGAGCGGACGCTCGCCAAGCCGGGACGGCCACGATGGCCGGGCCCGGC
>JBILVO010000243.1:0-3504 GCA_044370415.1 Pirellulales bacterium | reverse complement strand
AGAGCTGTCCGTTCCGGTTCGGCCGCAGCTGCTTCCGCGTCGCGAGGAAGACCTGGTCGACCTGCGCCTGCGCCGCGAGTTCGGTGATCCGCTTGCGTCCCGCGCCGCGCCGCCGCGCGGCGGACGCCGCGGGCCCGGGGGGCGGGCCCGCATCACCGCCGAAGGAGGGAACACTGGACATGCACGGGGCCCGCGGGACGGGGGAGACGGCGGCGCGCGCCGTCGCCGCGAAGTCTATCAGGAATCGAAACCGTCGGGCGACGGCCCGGCCGGCATCCCGCGGCCGCCGCGCAAGAGGCTACAATCCGCGGCCTTCCCCCCGGACACCGGAGCCCGCCATGCCCGACCACGCCATCTCCCCGACCCGCGGCCAGGACTACCCGGAGTGGTACCAGCAGGTCGTCCGCGCCGCGGATCTCGCCGAGCAGTCGCCCGTCCGCGGCTGCATGGTGATCAAGCCCCACGGCTACGCCGTCTGGGAGCGGATGCAGGGGATCCTGGACCGCATGTTCAAGGCCACTGGCCATCAGAACGCCTACTTCCCGCTCTTCATCCCGCTCTCCTACCTCGAGCAGGAGGCGAAGCACGTCGAGGGCTTCGCCAAGGAGTGCGCCGTCGTCACGCACCACCGGCTCGAACTCGGCCCCGACGGCAAGCTCATCCCCACGGGCAAGCTGGAAGAGCCGCTCGTCGTGCGGCCCACGAGCGAGACGATCATCGGCGCCATGTACGCCAAGTGGGTGCAGTCGTGGCGCGACCTGCCGGTGCTGATCAACCAGTGGGCCAACGTGGTCCGCTGGGAGATGCGGCCGCGGCTCTTCCTGCGGACGGCTGAGTTCCTCTGGCAGGAGGGGCACACGGCGCACGCCACCCGCGAGGAGGCCGTCGAGGAGACCCTCCGGATGCTCGAGGTCTACGCGACGTTCGCCGAGCGAGACCTGGCGATGCCGGTGCTCAAGGGACCGAAGCCGGCGGCGGAGCGGTTTCCCGGCGCGGTCGACACCTACTCCATCGAGGCGATGATGCAGGACGGCAAGGCCCTCCAGGCCGGCACGTCGCACTTTCTCGGCCAGAACTTCGCCCGCGCCCAGGGCATCAAGTTCGCGAACACCGCCGGCGTGGAGGAGTTCTGCTGGACCACCTCCTGGGGCGTGTCGACGCGGCTCGTGGGGGCCGTGATCATGACCCATTCCGACGACGACGGCCTGGTGCTGCCGCCGCGGATCGCGCCGACGCAGGTCGTGCTGCTGCCGATCCACCGCACCGACGAGGAACGCGAGGCGGTGCTCGCCTGCTGCCGGCGGCTGGAGGCGGAACTGGCTGCGACGAGGTTCGCGGACGAGCCGATCCGCGTCCGGATCGATGCCCGCGACATGCGCGGCGGCGACAAGGTCTGGCAGCACGTGAAGCAGGGGGTGCCGCTCCGCGTGGAGATCGGCCCCCGCGACCTCGCGGCCGGCGCGGTGAGCGTGTCACGACGCGACCGCGGGCCGCGGGAGCGGCAGGCGATGCCGCTGCAGCAGTTCGTGGCGGAGGCCGGCGGCATGCTCGACGACCTGCAGCGCGGCATGTTCGAGCGGGCCCTGGACTTCCGCCGCCGCAACTCGGTGCAGCTGGGAAGCACGGCGGAGGTGGTCGAGTTTTTCGAGCGGCCCGCGGAGAAGGGGGCCGCGGTGCAGGGGGGCTTCGCACACGTGCACGTGGCGGACGATCCGGCGGTCGCCGCGGCGTTCGATCCCCTGAAGGTCACCGTGCGGTGCATCCCGCTGGAGGAGAACGACGCGCCGGGCACGTGCATCGTCACGGGCCGATCAGTCGCCGGCCGCAGCGTCCTGGCCCGGTCCTACTGAGACCGGGCGGACGCCGGCGTGGTGTTCCCGAAGCGTCCGCACGAGCCCGGGAGCGGCTACACTGAAGGGGCCGTCGGCCTGTGGTGCCACCAGGGTGCCCCGGCGGCGTCACCAGGGAGGATCGAGGCGATGCGGTTGCCTGATGCATGGGTCGTGGCGGCGGTCGCAGGCTGCCTCGGTATCGCCGTGGGAGGAGGCGTCTCGGTGCTCGAAGCCGCGTCGCGGCCGTGGCGGGCGGGCGACGTGCGGCCCGCCGTCGCCGCCCCCGCGGGCCCGTCCCCCGTGGCCGAAACCCCCGAAACGACGCACGCCTTCGGCACCGTGGCGGTCGGGGGCCGCGGCAGCCACGACTTCGTCATCCGCAACGCCGGCGACGCGCCGCTCGAGCTCACCAAGGGCGCCACCAGCTGCTCCTGCACGGTGAGCGACTTCGAGGAGGGCGAGGGGGGCTCGTCCCGCGCCAAGGTCGTGCAGCCCGGCGAGAGCGTGAAGCTCAAGGTGGAGTGGAAGGGGAAGGGGGAAGGCCCCTTCCGGCAGCATGCCGGCGTGCTCACCAACGATCCACGCCGACCCCAGATCTCGTTCGAGGTGGTGGGCGTCGTCGTGCCCGGTATCTGCAAGGTCGTCCCGCCGATGATCGCGCTGCCGAAGCTGTCGACGGGCACGGGCAGCCAGGCCACCGCGACGGTCTTCACGTTCGGCACGGGGGCCCCGACGGTGACGTCGCTCACGGCGACGGACGAGAGAACCGCCCAGTTTTACTCCCTTTCCACGACGCCGCTCACGCCCGCCGACCTCGCCGCGGAGAAGGGGGCCACGGGGGGCGTGCTGGTGACGGCCGACATCCGCCCTGGGATGCCGATCGGGCCGGTGCGGCAGACCATCAGGCTCGTACTCGCGATCCCGGAGGAGACGGTGGTGGAAATCCCGATCGAGGGGTCGGTCACGGGTGATCTTGCACTGGCCGGTCAGGCGTGGGATTCCTCCCAGGAGACGCTGCGGCTGGGAACGGTTTCCAGCCGCACGGGCCTGCGCACGAGCCTCTTCCTCACCGCCAAGGGACCGCACCGGTCCGCCGTGCGGCTGTCCGTCCGTGAAATCGTCCCGGAGAGCCTGCAGGTCGTCGTCGACGAGGGCACGCCGGTGGGCAGCGGCAACGTGATCCGCTTCCAGATGGCGATCAACATCCCGCCCGGCAGCGATCCTTCCAACCACAGCTGCACGCCGCAGGCCCCCGCGGGCCGGATCGTGCTCGACACAGGGCACCCGGACTCGCCGACCCTCACGATTCCCGTCTGCGTCGCCATCGCTCCCTGAACACTCCGCACCCGACTCGAGCATGAACGCATCCATCCGTGGAACGACGTCCGGAGACGGCAGCCGTCCGTCCGCCCTGCATTCGGGAGCTCGGGATTCGGGAGCGGGCCGCGGCCTGCGGCTCCTCGCCGCCGTGGCGCTGCTCCTGGCGACGATGACGCGGTGCGGACTGGCCCTGCAGCCGGCCGCCGCCGCGGCGCCGGAGCGGGGGCCGGGCGTGCCCGACGCCACCGTGCAGACGTTCGTGGAGCGGAACGGATCGGTCTTCGTCGACTGGCAGGCTCCCCGCGCCGTGGTGCTGGTCACCGGCGAACTGGACGGCTACATCGAACCCTGC
>JBILVO010000242.1:0-3506 GCA_044370415.1 Pirellulales bacterium | reverse complement strand
TGGCAGACCAGACGCTGGCTGGCCCGCCTCCGATTGCCGAGCCGATGCCCGAACAGCCCGTGCCCGTGGTCCGCTCCTCGTCGCGGAACCTCTCGGACGTACAGTCGTCCGACGGTGTGAAGCCCGTGGCCGGCAATGAGGCGGCGGCGGAGCCGGACACCCGCCAGGTCGTGCGGCCGTCCGCTATGGCCACCGGCTCGCTGGGTGCCGCGCCGCTGCCCGGCGGGCCGTGGACCGACCCCGACGCCGCCAACTGGTCTGAGATTCCGGCACAGCCCACCGACGCGGCCCGCCGCCGCGGCTGGCTGGGCGAGCGAGGTCCCGGCGACGTCGCCGCCGGTCAGGAGGACGACCGCGAACCGCGGCCCGCGAAGAGCCCGCTCGGGGGCAGGATTCTCGAGCGGCTGCGGCCGAGCCCCAGGGTGGCACGGCTCCCCGGTGCGTCGGGCGCATCCGACGTGCAGGCCGTCGTCCCGCCCGACATCGGCCGCTGGCCGCGGCCCGTCCGTCTCGAGCAGCAGTTCACCCATCTCGGCGAGATCGCGGCGGCGCTCGGCCAGGCCGGCGAGTCGCTCACGCTGTGGATCGACCGCAGCCGCGTGATCCTCGGCGAGGCGCTGGAGACCCGCGGTCCCCGGGACGCCGCCGCCGACTCGAGCCTCGTCGCGCTCGGCGAGCACGTGCTCGCCGGGATGTCCCTGGCCGACACCACGGCCGATGCAGGCGTGGCGTCGCACACGCGGCGGGCCGCGTTGGCGATCGCGCGGCGGGTGGCCGTCTGGCGGGCGACGGCCGCCCTGTGCGCCGACATCCACCGCGGCCAGGGAGGCGTCGCCGCACAGGACGCGGCCGACGCCATGACCCGCCAGGCGGCCGGCAGGACGACGGCAGAGGTCGCCCGGCTCCTGGACGCCATCGAGCGATTCGAGACGGAGCCGACGGCGCCCGACGCATCGGTCGTGAGGGCGGCACTGGGGTCGATCGCCGGATTCTATCCGTCCGCATCGCACGCGCTCCTGCGGGCGGTGGACGACCATTACGTCGCCCCCAACGTGCGGATCGCGGTGCATCAGCACTTCATGGAGAAGCTGATGCCGGAGGCGGCAGTCGACACCGGGCCGTTCCAGGACGTGGTGATGGGCCGCGAGGTGCGCGGCACCCGGCGCGTGGAACGCACCACGACGCTGCGGCTGATGCCCGACGACGACGAGATCAGCTTCCACCTGGAGGTGCACGGCGACATCGCGTCGCGGTCGACCACCGAGAGCGGCCCCGTGTCGGTGACGGCCCGCAGCGCCTCCGCCTTCACGGTGCGCAAGCCGATCAAGATCTCGTCGCAGGGGCTGCTGTTTGGCAACGCCGCCGGCACGGCGTCGAATCGCTCGCACGTGGACGCCATCCAGACGAGCTTCGACAGCGTGCCCATGATGGGATCGCTCGTGCGCAACATCGCGAAAAACCAGCAGGCCGAGGCGATGCCGGAGGCCAATCGCGAGGTCATCGACAAGATCGTCTCCCGGGCCTGCCGCGAGATCGACTCGCAGTCGGAGCCGCAGTTCGCCGAGCTGGCGCAGCGGGTGCGCGACAAGGTGTGGATGCCGCTGGTGAACCTCGGGCTCGATCCGACGGCGGTGGCGATGGAGACGTCGTCGACGCAGGCGACCATGCGGCTGCGGCTGGCGTCGGCCACCCAGCTGGCGGCCCACACGCCGCGACCGCGGGCCCCGGCCGACGCGATGCTGAGCCTGCAGGTGCACGAATCGTCGGTGAACAACGTCGTCGACCGCCTCGCGCTCGCCGGCCGCCGGCAGACGCTCGAAGAACTCATCCGGATGGTGTGCGCGAAGGTGGGCGCCGAGCCCCGGATTCCGGACGAGCTGCCCGAGGGTGTGACCGTGCAGTTTGCAGACGTACAGCCGTTGCGGGTCGAGTGCCGCGACGGGCTCGTGCACGTGCGCGTGACGCTCGACGCGATCGAGAGCGGCCGGCGCGACTGGCTCGACATCGTCGCGCACGTCGCCTACCGCCCCGTCTGCAACGGCCCGCAGGTCTTCCTCGAGCGCGACGGGCCGATCAGGCTCAGCGGGCCTGGGCACGAGGGCCGCATGGAGCTCGCGTTGCGGACGATCTTCGGCAAGATCTTCCCGAAGGAGCGGCCGATCGCGCTGCTCCCCGAGAAGATCGTCGACAACCCGCGGCTCGCCGGTGCACAGGCCGTGCAGGCGGTGAGCAGCGACGGCTGGCTCGCGATCGCGCTGCAGCAGGTGACGGTCGCCCAGCCGGCAGAGAAGCCGGCAGAGAAGCGGGCCGCCGACGTCCGCCGGAAGGTCATCTTCCGTTGATCCGGCCCCCCGCGACGGGCCGTTGAAATCCAGCCCCGCGGTCCACACAATCCACGGTGCATCGCGGCGGATTCACCGCCGCCTCCACCGCATCGCGAGGTCCTCGTGCACGCCGAATCCCGGGCATTCCGCATCGAATCCGACAGCATGGGCGAGGTGCGGGTCGCCGCCGACCGGTACTGGGGCGCCCAGACGGAGCGGTCGCTCGAAAACTTCAAGATTGGCACCGAGCGGTTTCAGTGGGGCCGGGCCGTCAAGAAGGCGCTCGGCATCCTCAAGAAGTGCGCGGCACAGGCCAACGGCGAGCTCGGGCAGCTGCCGGCCGCGACCGTGAAGCTCGTCGTGCAGGCGGCCGACGAGGTGATCGCCGGGAAGCTCGACGACCACTTCCCGCTCGTCGTCTTCCAGACCGGCAGCGGCACGCAGTCGAACATGAACGCCAACGAGGTGATCTCGAACCGCGCCATCGAGATCGCCGGGGGCGTGATGGGCTCGAAGAAGCCCGTCCACCCCAACGACGACGTCAATCGTGGGCAGTCGTCGAACGACACGTTCCCCACCGCCATGCACATCGCCGCCGTGCAGGTGATCCACGACCGGCTGCTGCCGGCTGTGCGGAGCCTGCGCGACGTCTTCCTCACGCTCGAGAAGAAGCACGCCGACCTCGTGAAGATCGGCCGCACGCACCTGCAGGACGCCACGCCGATCACGCTCGGCCAGGAGATCTCGGCCTGGCGGGCTCAGCTCGACGACCGGATCGCCGGCCTCGAGCGGGCGCTGCCGGGCCTCTACGAGCTGGCGATCGGCGGCACCGCGGTCGGCACGGGGCTCAACGCGCATGCGCGGTTCGGCGACGTGGCCGCCGCCCATATCGCGAAGGAGACCGGGCATCCGTTCGTGTCGGCGCCCAATAAGTTCGCCGCCCTGTCGGCCCACGACGCCATGGTCGAGGTGAGCGCGGCGGAGCGCGGGCTGGCGATCGCGCTGTTCAAGATCGCCAACGACATTCGCCTGCTGGCCTCCGGCCCGCGGTGCGGCATCGGCGAGATCTCGATCCCGGAGAACGAGCCGGGCAGCTCGATCATGCCGGGCAAGGTGAATCCCACGCAGTGCGAGGCCATGACGATGGTCTGCGCCCAGGTGTTCGGCAACGACGCCGCCGTG
>JBILVO010000063.1:0-20398 GCA_044370415.1 Pirellulales bacterium | reverse complement strand
GGCGACCTGGCACGACAGCCGCAGCCCCGGCTGGCCGATCATCCCCAGGGCGGCGAGCGTCGCGCTCTCCGCGGAGCGCATCTGCGCCGGCTCGCCTGCCAGAAACAGCACCCGACACGTGCCGCACTTCGCCTGCCCGCCGCAGACGTGGAGCTGGTCGAGGCCGCACTCATCCACCAAGGCGTTGACCAGCCGCTTGCCGGCGGGCACGACAAACGTCCCGCTGCCTTCCACGGTCAGACGCGGCATGATGACGACGTTGCTCCGCGGCCCGAGACGTGCGCGAGGGGCCTGCCCCGCTGCGGCCCGGCACACGTGCGGCGATGGCCACGCACCCTATCTTACGCCATACTCCGAACGGACAAGTCCCCCCGCGATGCGCCACCGGCCGCCTCACTGGCTGCCTCCCTTCCCGCCTGCCCCACGCCTCCACCGCCTCCCCGTCGACGCCATGAACCGCATGCTCGCCGGCCGCTATAGGATCATCTCGCAGCTCGGCATGGGCGGCATGGGCATCACCTACCGCGCCTGGGACAGCCAGCGCGACGTTCCTATCGTCATCAAGATGCCGCGGCCCGAGCTCACCGACGCGGATTCGCTCCGGCGTTTCGCCCGTGAGATCGATGCCATGGTGACCCTGCGGCACGACCACATCGTGCCCGTCCTCGACCACGGCGAGGATGGCGGCGTGCCCTTCGTCGTGCTGCGGTTCCTTCCTGGAGGATCGCTGGCGGACCAGCGTCGCCTCAAGCCGGACGGCTCCATCATGCCGACGCCTCCGGGCTTCCTCCGGCTGTGGCTGCCCGCCATCGCCGACGCCATCGACTTCATCCACCGGCAGGGTGTCGTGCATCGTGACGTGAAGCCGCGAAACATCTTCTTCGACGGCTTCTGGAACGCGTTCCTCGGCGACTTCGGCATCGCGAAGGTGCTCGACGACTCGGGCGGGCTCGTCAAGGAGCAGACGTTGACGGCGGCGACGTTCGCCATGGGCACGCAGGAGTACATGGCACCGGAACTCTTCCTGAAGACGCAGGGCGTGAAGGAGACCGGACAGGTCGACCAGTACGCGCTGGCCGTGACCGCATACGAGATGCTGGCGGGCGTCCGGCCCTTCACCGGGGCGAAGGCACACATCGCCGTCGAGCACCTGCAGATGAAGCCTCCGTCCCTGCGCGGCGCCGGCCTCGGACTGCCGGCGAGCCTGTGCGAGGCGATCGCAAGGGCGCTGGAGAAGAAGCCTGCGAATCGCTTCCCCACCTGCGCCGCGTTCGCGGCGGCGGCGATCGCCGAGGTGCCCGCGCTCGACCAGGAACCGGGCGTGGCCAGGCTCCTCTGCCCGAAGTGTGGCATGGTGCTGCGGATCCCAGTGATGTCGGGCGGCAAGTCGGGTGCGTGCCCCACCTGCAAGTCGGTGATGCGGATCGCCCCAGACCTCGGCGCGCTCTGGCTGAGCAGCGAGACCGCCGAGGAGGACACCGATGACGCGCAGGAGTCCGGCGGCACGTTCGCGTTCGAGGAGGATCTCGCCGAGGCCGCGTCGTCCTCCAGGGCCGGCGGGACCGGGGGCGGCTGGCAGGCCTGGTGGGGAAGCCACAATCCATTCGACTCGGATCGAAAGCGGTATGCGAGCATGATCCTGCCGGTGATCACCGCCTTCGCGACCGCCGCCGTGACCTACGAGGCCTGGTCGGTCTACCACCAGGGCCGCATCGAGCGGCTCGAACGCGATCACGCCGCCGAGGCCGCCGCGGTCGATCGGAAGCTCTCCCAGGCGGATGCCGAGATCGGCAGACTGCGGACCGCCCGCGACGACCTGCAGGAAAGCCTGGCGGAGATGGAGCAGGCGTTCGCGTCCGCCTCCTTCGACGACGTCACGTCGATCACGCCGGCGACGGCGCGGAGCCTCGTGCGATTCAAGCCGGGCGCCCTGCGGCTCGACGGCCTCACGTCGCTCTCTGCGGAAACGGCGGCCGTCCTCGCGCGGCACACCGGCGTCCTCTCGCTCAACGGGCTGACGAGGCTCTCCGACGACGCGGCCGCGAGCCTGACGCGGCACAAGGGGCCGGTGCTGCTGCAGGGCCTCCTCACCGCCTCGCCCGGAGCGGTGCGGGCGCTCAAGGCCAACGCCGACGTCCAGCTCCCCGCGACGTTCCGCTGACGGGTTCCCGAGCCGGTGCGCCGCGGACCGGGGATGACGGCCCGCACGGCCGGCCGGCTCGCGGCCGCTACCGGTCGGACGCCGTCGCCACGGAAAATCGCACGCGGACGTCCGGGTGGGTCGTATAGAGGCGGTGCCGCAAGCCGTCGAACACGAGCGTCGCGCTCGAGCGCGACGGATGCTCGGGATCGACCGGGAGCACCGGATTCCGGGCGTACTTCACCCAGTGGACGAGGTCGTCGCTCACCGCGAGGCAGGTGCACCATCCGCCCCCTTCCGCGGGCTTCAGGCCGCTGTGTGCGTGGTAGTACGCGTAATACCGGCCGCGGTGCCGAATGATCTGGTCCATGGCGATCATCGCGCGATCGTGCTCGTCAGGGCCGCAGGTGAGCACCGGCTCGTCGCTGACGTTCGTGAACAGCGGCAAGCACCGTGAGGTCGCCAGCCAGACGCCCAGATCCCGACGCTCGTAGAAGAGATGCCAGACGCCGTTCTCGAACCAGACCGCCGGGGTGCCGCGGGGCCCTTCCGGGATGGGGCGGCCATCCATGAGCCGGATGTCGAGCGGTCCACGACGGTGCCAGTGCCGCTGGTCGACGGACGTCAGCCAGTGGGCGATATCGTGCTCCCCTTCGGCGAACATATGGGAGCAGCCGCCCTGGCGGACGATGCAGACATCCTCGACCCAGGCACCGGGCACCACCGGATCGGCGCCGGCACGGCTCCAGTTGAGTCCGTCCGGAGCGGTCGCATGACCGAGCAGCCGCAATGGAGACCGGTCGAGGTTCGATCCCGTGTACCAGAGGTGCCAGCGGCCTCCCTGCCGGATGATCCACCCCCGCTCCCTCAGGTCGCGATCCCAGGCGTCTGGCCCGCCTCCGGCAAAGAGGGGATCCCGCGAGGCGGGGCCGAACTCAACCAGCTCGCTCGGCACGGAGTCCTCGGACCGGACCTGCTGCCCTGGGCACCTGGCTGCGACGCAGGCCAGCACCAACAGCAGCGAATATCGGCTCGTTGCCCTCATGCTTGCTCGGTATATCCCGATCGCTGGTGTCGGGCAAGCGGCCAACGCCGACGGTCGCCTTGCGCCGGCGGCAATGAACCGACGCTAGTGGCGGGAGCGTGCGGGACGACGCGACGTTGTTCGGCCGGCCGACGCGATGCCGTTGACGCGGCGCACGGCACCCCTCAGAGTGACGTGGTCCTTTCGGGGGACCTGGCACCCTGGAAGACGCCCCTCGGAAACGTCACGCCTTGCCCCTGGAGGCGTCGTCACTCGTCATAGATGAAGGGACTCTTCGTCCATCGCTGACGGCTTGCCAGGAACGGTCGACGCTGTCACCCCCCGGTCGCCGAGGCCCCGCCTCCCTGGTCTCACTTTTGTGGTCTCACTTTTGTGGTCTCACTTTTGTGGTCTCGCTGTTCTGGTCTCACTGTTCTGGTCTCGCTCATCTCCCGGAATGATCGGGTTTGGAATGCGTCGAGGAATGCAAATGATGGACTGCTGCGTGTTCCGTCGATGCCGGGCGGACGGGCTTGCGCTGGTCGAACTGCTCGCGGTGGTTACGGTGCTCGCCCTGCTCGTGGGCCTGCTGCTGCCGGCCGTGCAGTCCGTGCGGGAGGCGAACCGACGGGTGTCCTGCCAAAACAACCTCCGCCAGATCGGCCTGTCGATGGCCACCTTCGCCGACGCCCGACGCCGCTATCCACCGGGGCAACTGCGTACCTCGGTCTCGGCCGGCTACAAGACGATCGCATGGTGCACCTTCTTCCTGGACTATCTCGAGCAATCGCAGATTCAGACCACCTGGGATCCCGTGCCATCCGATGCCAACTCAGCCAACGCTCCCGATTCGCGGCTCTACCTCCGCGCCCGCATGGGCAGCGTCTGGAACCGCAAGGCCACGACAACGCTGGTGCCGCTCTATCTCTGTCCGAGCACGGCGCGAACGCACCCCTCGCGGGTCGGCGGCCGCATCGGCGACCGCAACGGCGACGGCGCGCTCGATCCCGCACTGTTCGAGGGAATGGCCTGCATCGACTACGCCGGCAACGCCGGGCCGAACGCCAACCATCCCCGCTACCTGCTGCCATCCGGCGGGCGATACCCCGACGACCGTGGCACCATCCTCAACAGCCCCATGCTGTCGATGGAGCGGGGCGTCGCCGTCAGACAGATCACGGACGGGCTTTCGAAGACGATGCTCCTCTGCGAGGTTTCCGGCCGGGGCGTCAACACGGCCGCGCCGGGAAGCCCCGCCTCCACGAGCGACAACCCGCGGGGGGCGTGGGCTGCGGGCCTCAACTGCATCGCCATCGGCCCGGAGTCGATGACGCGGCCGCTCGTCAATCCGCCGGCCAATGACTCGTCGACCGGCAGCTGGTATGACAATCCAAACGCGTCCCTCTTCTCCGACCATCCGGGAGGGGCGCACGTAGCGATGTGCGACGGCGCCGTGCGGTTCATCGCGGAATCAGTCGCCACGGCCGTTCTCACCGGCCTCGCGTCCCGGGATTGTGCTGAAATCGTCTCCTGCGATCAGCAGTAGCCGCCCTGCTCGCTGACACCGGATGCCTTCGGCGGGTACCCTATCGGGGAGCGGGTGCGATGCGTCCCCCCGTCGAAACGCCGGGGTCGCACACCGGTCCCTGGATGGGAGTGAGGCTCGATGAAAACACGGTGCGATGATCGCGTCGGCGTCCGGACGCCGATCTACCGAGCCTGCCTGACAGTCTGCGCCGTGGCCTTGACGGCGGGTCTGACGGCGACCTCCGCCGCCGAGTCCTGGAACCAGTTTCGCGGCCCGACGGGCGACGGGCGGTCCCCCTCCGCACGGCTGCCGCTCGAGTGGAGCGAGGAGAGGAACGTCCGCTGGAAGACGGAGATTCCCGGCAAGGCATGGGCCTCGCCCGTGGAGGCGGACGGCAAGGTCTGGCTCGCGAACGCCACCGCCGACGGCCGCCGCCTGTCGGTGACGGCGGTCGACGCGGCCTCGGGCGCCGTGCTGCACGACATCACCGTGTTCGAGATCGCCGAGCCGATGTTTTGCCACGACTTCAACAGCTACGCGAGCCCGACGCCCGTCGTCGAGGGCCGGCGGATCTGGGTGCACTACGGAAGCGCTGGCACGGCCTGCCTGGACACGGACAGCGGCCGGATCCTGTGGACCAGGCAGGACCTGCCCTGCGACCATCACCGCGGGCCAGGCTCGTCGCCGATCCTCTGGGAGAACATCCTCATCCTCTGTTTCGACGGATTCGACGTGCAGTACGTCGCGGCGCTCGACAAAGAGACGGGCAAGACCGTGTGGAAGACAGACCGTTCCATCGACTACGGATCGGACAACGGCGACCTGAAGAAGGCCTACTGCACGCCGACCGCGCTGGAGCATGCCGGCCGCCGCCAGCTGGTCTGCCCCGCCGCCGTCGGCACGGTGGCCTACGATCCGCCGACCGGCCGGGAGCTCTGGACCGTGATGCACGGCGGTTACAACACCTCCGCCCGACCGATCTACACCCACGGCCTCGTCGTCATCAGCATGGCGGGCGGTGACAAGATGCTGGCGGTGCGGCCCGACGGCTCCGGTGACGTCACGAAGACGGGCGTCGCCTGGAAGTTCGGCAAATCGGTCCCGACGCGGCCGTCACAGTCGGTGGTAGGCGACCACCTCTACATGGTCAGCGACACCGGCATCTTCAGCTGCATCGACGTGCGGACGGGCGAGGCGGCCTGGTCGGAGCGTCGTTCTGGCCGTTTTTCCGCATCGCTCGTGGAGTCGGCCGGGAGGCTCTACGCATTCGACGAGGACGGCACGGGGATCGTATGCGAGGCCTCCCCGGCCGGCTTCCGACTGCTGGCCGAGAACCGGCTCGATGCGGGCTGCATGGCGTCGCCGGCCATCGTCGGCGACGACCTGCTCGTCCGCACGAAGACGCATCTCTACCGCATCGACGCTGCCAACGCCGCCGGTTCCACGTCGAGAGCGGCCCGCTGACGGCGGGATACCCCGCAGGGCGGATGCCACCGGTCGGGCGCGTTGCCGACGCGCCGACACGGCGGTATGGTCGCGGTCCTGGTGGCGCTCTCGGGCGGCGGCGATCACGACCGCCGACACGGCGGCCGACACAACCAGTTCAAGGATCGGGGCAAGGACCAGGGCAAGGATCACGGCATGCTCGGCTTGGAGCGGATCGGCGTTCAATCACGGCTCATCGTCCTGATGCTCCTCGTGAGCCTCGGATCGATCGCCGTGATCGGCTGGATCGGCTACCGGTCCGCCCGCGCCGCCATCACGAACGCCGTGCAGAACCAACTGCAGAGCGTCCGCCACTCGAAGACCAGCGGGCTCATGGCGATGCTGGGCGCTCTTCGCGACCAGGTCATCTCCCTGTCGGACGGCAAGCTCGCCACGGAGGCGATGGAGGCCTTCCGGGACGCCTACCGCGGCGTGGGCGACCGGAAGCTGACCGCCGAGCAGGAGGAGGAGCTCGAGAAGTACTACACGTCTGTCTTCATGCGGCGGCTGCGCGCGCGGCTCGGAGGCAGTCAGGAGGCCGGACAATACGTTCCGTCCCAGGCCGGCCAGCGCTACCTGCAGTTTCACTACATGGTGCATCCCCAGGCCGACCAGGCCGCGGCGAAGGCAGGCGCAGAGGCCACGACGTCGGCCGACGCTCCCGCGACTGCTGACGATTCGCCATTCGCCCGGGTGCACGCGGCGTTGCACGAGCGGTTCGGCCGGGTGGCCAGCCTGTTCGGGTTCGAGGACATGCTGCTGATCGACGACGACTCGCTGGAGGTCGTCTACACGCTGTGCAAGCGGCCCGATTTCGCCACCAGCCTCCGTGACGGCCCCTATGCCTCGACCAAGCTGGCCGCCGCCGTCGATGCGATCTCCCGCGAACGCGACCGCGACGCCTTCAAGGTCGTCGATACCGAAAACTATCGGCCGCACGACGGCGTGCCGGTGGGATTCGTCGTCAGCCCGATCTTCGACGGCCCGGACATGGTCGGGATCCTGGCGCTCGAGTTCCCTATGGACCGGATCATCCAGCTGCTCAGCGGCAACTTCCAGTGGGAGCGCGAGGGCATGGGCAAGACCGGCGAATGCTACGTCGTCGGGCCCGACTTCACGATGCGCAGCCGCAGCCGCTTCATGGTCGAAGATTCGAAGGCGTTCCTCCAGACGCTGCGATCGTCGCCGCTGCCGCGGGCCGTGGTGGAGCAGATCGAACGGCAGGGCAACGTGATCGGCCAGCTGCCCGTGCGGACGCAAGCCGTCGAGCAGGCGCTGCTCGGCCGCGAGGGGCTGGCGATGATCAACGACTACCGCGGCGTGCCCGTGCTCAGCTCCTATGGCCCCTTCGACCTCGATTCGCTCCGCTGGGCCGTGGTCGCGGAGATGGACGCAGACGAGGCGTACGGGCCGATCACGGACTACGCCCGCAAGGCCCTGCTGGCCGCGACGGCCCTGGCTCTCACGACCACGCTCCTGGCACTGGCCAGCTCGTGGCTGCTCATGCGGCCCCTGCGACAGCTGACGGACGCGGCACGAAGCATCGGCGCTGGAGCGACCGACGTGCGTGTCGACCTCCACAGCCGCGACGAGTTTGGCGAGCTGGCCCGCACGTTCAACGACATGTCGGCCAGCCTGACGACACAGCGGAAGGAGCTCGAAAGAAAGGCGGCCGAGAACCAGGAACTGCTCCTCAACATCATGCCGGCCGCCGCCGTCGAGCAGCGACGGTCGGGCGACGAGCACGCGACGACGCGGTTCGCCGACGTGACCGTGCTCGTGGCTGAATTCGGAGGTCTCGCGGGCTTGGGCGCGGCCCGTCAGGCCGGCGGCGCGTCCCCCGGAAGCCCGGATCCTTCCGGCCACGACACTGTGGCCTTGGCGCGGATGGCCGACCTTGTGGCCGCCTGCGACGACGCCGCCGAGCGGTCGGGCGTCGAGAAGATTCGTGCCGTGGGTGGCAAGTACCTGGCGGTCTGCGGGATGTCGGTGCATCGCCCGGACCACGCCGCCCGGGCCGTAGTCTTCGCCAAGGAACTGCTGAAGACCGTCGCCGCCTTCAACCTGGAACACGGGACGTCGCTTGTCGTCTCGGTCGGCATCGATTCGGGCCCGATCGTGGGCGGCGTCGTCGGCCGCCAGAAGTTCCGCTACGACCTCTGGGGCGACACGCTGGCCCTCGCCTCGCGGCTCGCCGTCGCCGGCAACTCAGCCGGCAACGCGGCTGAGGGCCGGAGGGCGACGAGCGTCATCCACGTCACGCAGCCCGTGCACGAGCGGCTCAGCGACCTCTACGCCTTCGTCGGCCCCGCCGACGTGGCCGCCGCCGGACAGGAGACGGTGCGGGCCTGGCGGCTGGAGGCATGACGTACCCGACATGACCACGGCGGTCCCCCCATCCGACATTCCGCTCGTACCGGCGGCCCTGCTCGTGGCCGGCTTTCCGCTGCTGTTGCTCCTGCTGACGGAGCTGGTCAACTCCGGACAGCGGCGGCACTGGAAGCTCACCCCGACCCTCCGCGTGCTGCGGTCGGTGGTCGCGCCAGCCCTGGCGGCCATGCTGTTCACGACACAGGTCTGGCGGCTGCCGGCGGACACCTTCGGTGCCCGGCTCGTGACGACGGCCTTTTGGATCTCCGTGCTCTACGCGGCCCTGTCGTTCATCAACGATGGCGTGTTCGGCACGGCGCAGCGCGGCTCCTGGCAGGAGCGGATGCCGAAGCTGCTCCGCGACCTGGCCCGCGGCATCCTGATCGCCGTCGGCGCCGCCCTGATCTACTCCCACGTATGGCGGCAGGAGATCACCGGCGCGCTCACGGCGCTCGGCGTCGGCGGCATCGTGATCGGCCTGGCGCTCCAGGAGCCGCTCGGCAACGTCGTGTCAGGCCTGATGCTCCTCCTCGAGCGACCGCTCAACATCGGCGACTGGATCATCGCCGACGGCACCACCGGCAAGGTGATCGAAATCAACTGGCGCAGCGTGCACATCGAGACGCTGCTCCATGAGATGCGGATCATTCCGAACATCTCGCTCTACAAGGAATCCTTCAGCAACCTCTCGCGGCCCACCCTCCACCGTACCGAGACCTACGACGTCGGCTTCTCCTACGACCATCCGCCGAACGAGGTCAGAACGTCGCTGCTGGCGCTGCTGGAGACCACCCCCGGCGTTGTCGCGGAGCCGCGGCCGGAGGTGCACACGCTCCACTACGGCGACTTTTCCATCACCTACCGCATCTACTTCACGGTGGCGCGGTACGAGGACGTGCTGCCGGTGCGGGACGCGATCCTCACGAAGATCTGGTACGTCGCCCGCCGCGACCGTCTGCAGATCCCATTCCCGATCGCCGTGCAGTATCGGGCGGGTGAGGCCACCTCGCCGCCGCCCGCGACGCCGGAGGAGCTGCTGGAGCGGCTGCCGCGGTATCGCGTCGTGCGGGAGTCGCTCCGCGAGGCCGCCGCGCACAGCGCGAGCGTGGCCGGCAGCGCCGCCCGCAGTGGCGACGACGGCGCTGCTGCCGCCGCCCGCGTCGTTCCCTTCGCGGCAGGGGAGGAGATGGTCGCCTTCGACAGCCACGACCACGTCTTCGGGCTGCTGGTGGAGGGCCGCGCCACCCTCTCGGTGCGGGATGCGGCGGGCCGCGAGGTCCGCATCGCGAGCCTCGCGGCCGGGGATTTCTACGGCGAGGCGACGATCGCCGCGGGGGGCAGGAGCGAGTTCCGCGTGGTGGCGGAAACGGACGTCACCACCGTTGAATTCGCCGCCACGACGATGGCCGCGTGGCTGCAGCGATCGAGCGGGCTGGCCGCCGAGATTGGCGCGGCGATCGACGCCCGGCGGCGGGCGGCCCGCTCTGTACGCCATCCCGCGGCGGTGCAACAGCCGCCCGCCGCGGCGGCGTTCCCCCAGGGGACGGGCGCCGGACCATGACCTTACGAAATCGACAGGATTCGCCTCTGCCAGCGGGAAAGGCAGGCAGATCTCGCTCTCGCGCACACGCTGACTCAATTGTGAGCTTTGAGTAAACTTTTCGGAGTGTCGGCCGTCATCGTTCATTTTCCCCTTCGGCAGCCGCACGCCCTCAACGGAGTCCTCGCCATGTCCCTTCAGCCATCCATCCTCACCAGAGGAGCGGCAGCACGCCGCCGCAGCGGCTTCACGCTCGTCGAACTCCTGGTCGTGATCGCCATCATCGGCGTACTGGTCGGCTTGCTGCTGCCTGCGGTGCAGTCGGCCCGCGAGTCGGCCCGCCGGTCGCAGTGCTCAAACAACCTCAAGCAGCTCGGCCTCGCGATGTCGAACTACTCTTCGGCGAAGGGTGCCTATCCTCCGTCGATGCATGACGACAACGCGCAGAGAGGATCGGACGGCACCAGCGGCACGGGCAACGTCACCGGCCTCGGCTGGATGTACTTCATACTCCCCTACTGCGAATACCAGGAGTATTACGACCAGATCATGGCCGACACCGGCAACCTGAAGAAGAATTGGCAGAACACCGGAACGTCGCTCACACCATCCCTCGGAACGAGGGCGATCAAGCAGTTCGAGTGCCCGTCGAACACCGGGTATGCCCAGGCAGGCTCGCGCGGCGTCTCGATCTCCGGCACGACCTACAACCTTGGAAAGAGCAACTACGGCTGCAACGCCGGGCGGAACCCCCTCAACGGCTACAGCACGACCAACGCGACCGTCTACGAAGACATGGGTGGCATCTGCGGCGTCCGGTCGCAGACGACCTGGATGAAGGACGCCGAAATCCGCGACGGCCTCAGCAAGACCATCATGGTGGCCGAGACCTCCTCGTCGGCCGAGGTCGGGACGGCCCAGAGCTGCCTCGACTCCACCACCCGACTCCCGGCGAACTGCGGCTGGTACGGCGAGGTCTGGCTGGGCGGCCGGCTCGCCGGTGCGACTGGCCAGAGCTGGAACTCCGGCATGAATATCCTTGAGGTGGAAAACTACGGCGGCAACAACGGCAGCACGTACCTCATCAACCGCTCCGACCAGACCTGGGGCGTCGACTGGACGAGTTCCAGCCCGCACGCCGGCGGCGGCATGTTCGCCGCCTTCTGCGACGGGGCAGTGCTGTGGATTTCGGAAAACATCCACGGCCCCACCTACGACGCCATCCGCCGGCGGAACGACAACTCGAGCCTGTTCCCCCGAGAATGACCGCCGGCGGCGATCGACTCAGAGCCTGTGCATGGGCCGCCCCGCAGATCGCTGCGGGGCGGCCCCGCCTTTTTCAGTCTCGCGGTCGTTCCCCACGTCATTCGTCGTCGAGGTGCAGTCGGTGCATGACACGATGCACGAACGGGGCGAGCACGAGCGACGCGGCGCCGATGAACAGGAGCCCCGAGAAGAGCGCATAGAACGACGCGAAGAGCTTGCCGGCCGGCGACGCGATCGGATCGACGGGCCCCATGCCTCCAAGAATCATCGACGCGTTGACGAGCGCGTCGATCCAGGGCAGACCGCCGAAGTAGTGGTAGCCGACGACCCCCAGGCCCAACGCCGCCCCCACGAGCACCGAAGCCGCGATGGCATAAGCGGCCACGCGGTACACGAACGAGTGCCGGGGCAGGAGCGGGTCGGAACGGTGCTCGAACATTCCGGCAGCATAGCAGCCGCAGCTCTTGACCGGACGGCGCCCAGACCCCACAACCACAGGCGTCCGTCACCTGCATCCCGCACGGCCGCAGGTATCGCCGACCATTCCGGGGAGTTCCGCATGCGTCGATCAAGCGATCGCATCTCGTCCGCCGCCGTGGCCTCCGGACTGCTCTGGGTGGCACTCGCCGTGAGCTGGGCAGCGGCGGCTGAATTCCCCGCGCCGACGAACTCCGAAAAATCTGCCGACGGGCCGATGGACCCCGCCGAGGTGTGCCGCGCCGCCCGGGTGCCGCCCGGCTTCGCGCTCCTCCCCTTCGCTGCCGAGCCTGACGTCGGAAACCCGATCGGCATCTGCACCGACGCCCGCGGCCGGCTCTGGGTGGCCGAAAACTACACCTGGGCGGGCAACGGCCTTGGAGTTTGGAATGACAGCCTCCGCGACCGGCTCGTCGTGCTGGCCGACCGTGACGGCGACGGCCGCCACGACGAGCGGACGGTGTTCTGGGAAGGTGGCACGCGGCTGACGAGCGTGGCCGTCGGCCTCGGCGGCGCGTGGGTGATCGACCTGCCACACCTCCTCTTCATCCCCGATCGCGACGACGACCTCGTCCCCGACGGCCCGCCCGAGATCGTGCTCGACGGCATCGACGAGCGGAGCGTCGGCCACACCCCGTGCAACGGCCTCACATGGGGGCCCGACGGCTGGCTCTGGGCGCGGCATGGCATCCAGGGCACGTCGCGGATCGGCCCGCCTGGCGCCGGCGACTCGCAGCGGGTGCAGATCAACACCGGGATCTGGCGGTACCACCCCGCCCGGCGGATCGTCGAGAAGGTGATCGACGGCATGACCAACTCCTGGGGCACCGACTTCGACGCCCACGGGGAGACCTTCGTCATCAACACCGTGATCGGCCACCTCTGGCACGCCGTTCCCGGCAGCCACGTCGAGCGGATGTACGGCACCGACCTCGAGCCGCACGTCTACGACCTCGTTCCCCAGGTCGCCGACCATGTCCACTGGGACACCGGCGAGAAGTGGAACGACGTCCGCCACGGCGTCTCCGACAGGACCAGCGCCGCCGGCGGCGGCCACGCGCACATCGGCCTCATGATCTACCAGGGCGACGCGTGGCCCGCGGACTACCGCGGCGGCGTCTACACGCTCAACCTGCACGGCCGCAGGATCAACCACGACATCCTCGCGGCCAGCGGTGCCGGCTACACGGCGACGCACGGGTCCGACATGTGCTTCGTCGCCGACCCCTGGTTTCGTGGCATGGACCTCGTCGCCGCCCCGGACGGCGGGGTCTTCATCGCCGACTGGTCCGACACCGGCGAGTGCCACGACCACGACGGGGTCCACCGCACGAGCGGCCGGATCTACAAACTCGTCCATGGCGGCCCCCGCGGCTCCGGCAGGATCGATGTCCACGGCGACGACTCGGCCGGCCTGCGGCGGCACCTCTTCGCCGAGAACCAGTGGTGGAGCCGGGCGGCGGTCCGCGAGTGGCAGCGCCGCTCGCTCGCCGGCGCCGACCTCACCGCCGACGTCGCCTGGCTCCGCGACCGCGCGCGGGCCGCGGCCGATCCGCTGCAGCGGCTTCGTGCCCTCTGGGCGTTGGCCGCGATCGACGGCGGCAGCGGAAAATTCCTCGACGACGGCCTGCTCCTGGCGACGCTCGAGGATGCCGACCCGTTCGTGCGCAGCTGGGGCGTGCGTCTGCTGGTCGATGGCTGCGGCCCCGGCGGCCTCCAGCCGTCGCCCACGGTCGCCGCCCGGCTCGCGGCGGTCGCCGCGTCGGACCTGTCGGCGCCCGTGCAGCTCCACCTCGCCTCCGCCGTCAGCCGGCTGGCCGACGGCCCCGCGTGGGCGCTCGCCCGCGCGCTGTGCGGCCACGACCGCTACGCGGCCGATCCGCTGTTGCCGAATCTCGTCTGGTACGGCCTGGCGAAGTCGGCGCCGCGGCACCCGGACGAGTGCGCGTCGCTGGCCGCCGTCGCCCGGCTGCCGCGGGTGCGGCGCAACCTGGCCCGGTTGCTCGCGGGCCGCGTCGACGACCGGCCCGATCTCGTCGCCGCGGTCCTGGAAACGGCGGCCTCGGGCGATGCCGCGCGGCGGCGGGATCTCGTCGCCGGACTCGCCGCCGGTCTCCGCGGCTGGAGCAGGGCCGGCGCGCCCCCGGGCTACGCGGAACTTTCGGCCCGCCTGGCCGCGACACACGACGACGCCACGCTCGAGCCGCTCCGCGAACTCGACGTGCTCTTTGGCGAGGGCCGCGGCATGGAGGCGGTGCGGAAGGTCGCCCTCGACCCGTCGGCGGCCCCCGAGGCCCGCCGCACGGCGCTGCGCACGCTCGTGGCGACGACGCCGCCGGATGGCGCCGCGCTCCTGCACGGCCTGCTCTCCGACCGGTCGATGATCGCCGAGGCCCTGGCGGGCCTCGCCCGCTACGACCATCCCGAGACGCCGAAGCGGGCGCTCGAGAAACTCGACATCTGTGCCCCCGCAGACCGCGCAGCCCTCGTCGACCTGCTCGCCTCCCGCCCCGCCTACGCCGCGAAGCTGCTCGACGCGATCGAGGCCGGCAAGGTGCTCCCCGAGGAGGTGTCGGCGTTCCACGCCCGCCAGATCGCCGACTTCAACGAGCCGCCGCTGACGGAGCGGCTCACGAAGCTCTGGGGGCAGGTCCGTGTCAGCGCCGCCGACAAGCGCGATCTCATCGCCCGCTGGAAGCGGGATCTCTCGCCGGAGACGGTCGCGGCGGCCGATCCCGGCCACGGCCGCGCGATCTTCACACGCGACTGCGGCTCCTGCCACGTGCTCTTCGGCGAGGGCCGCAAGCTCGGCCCCGACCTCACCGGCTCCAACCGCAGGAACGTCGATTACATCCTCGAGAACGTCGTCGATCCCGGCGCGAGCGTCGGGGCCGACTTCCGTGCCGTGTCGTTCGTGCTCGACGACGGCCGGGCGGTCACGGGAGTGATCAGCGCGGCCGACGAACGCACGCTCACCGTACAGACGGCGCAGGCGACCGTCGTGCTCGACCGCCGCGACATCGCCGAGCAGGCGGTGCAGCAGCAGTCGCTGATGCCCGACGGACTGCTCGCGAAGCTCTCCGACCAGGACGTCCGCGACCTCGTGGCCTACCTGGCGTCGCCCGGGCAGGTGCCGCTTCCCGCGGCCGCCCCGGCGGGCCGTTGACGCCTCCCTCAATCGATCCCGGCCCGCCGGGCGCCCAATGCTGCCACCTGACTATCGGCTCCGGCTCATGGAGCCGGCTGATTACGTGACGATCGGCGAGATCTGCCGTGCGGTCTACCCCGCGGAGACGCCCTACACGCCGGCGGAGCTCGCGGAGCACCGGGCCGTCTATCCGCAGGGGCAGTTCGTCGCGGAGCACGTGCCGACCGGCCGTCCCGTCGGCGTCCACTTCACGCTCCGGCTTCAATTGAGCGACTACCACATCGACGATTCCTGGGACGTGCTCACGGCGCACGGGTCGTTCGCCGACCACGACCCCGTGCACGGCCACACGCTCTACGGGGCCGATGTCTTCGTGAGCCCCGCACACCAGCACCACGGCCTGGCGCACGCGCTCACCGACGCGACCCGGGGCCTCGTGACGCGGGAGCGGCTCTGGCGGATGGTGGGCGCGAGCCGCCTGCCCGGCTACGCCGCGGCGGCCGCCGAGGTGGCGGCGGACGACTATGTGCGGCAGGTCGTGGGCGGCACGCGGACCGACCCCGTGCTCTCCGCGCACCTGAAGGACGGCTGGCAGGTGGTGCGTCCGATCCGTGGGTATCTGCAGCACGACCCCGAGAGCGCCAATTGGGCGGCCGTGATCCAGTGGATCAACCCTGAGTGCCCGCCGCCGCCGGACCGCGAACTCGCGTGATCGGCTGACGGCGGCCGTGCGGCCGTGCGGCCGACGTTCCGCGCCGCCCACGGACGGGACCGTGTTCAGTGGCCCAGTTGCCAGCGGGCCTGACGCAGCACGGAGGTGTCGCCCACCTTCTCGTACCACACCGTGAGCAGCGTGCCGTCGCCCAGCTCCACGGTCGACGGATAGCCGAGGTCGCCCGAGCCGCCATCCGCGGAGATCACGAGCGGCCGGCTCCAGCTGCGGCCGTGGTCCGTGCTGATGCGGACCTGGTTGCCCAGCGGCGGACGACGGTGGCCGTAGGTCATCAGCAGCCTGCCGTCGCGCAGCCGCAGCAGGTGCGAGGGGATTCCCCAGACGCCGATGGGCGCGGCCGGCGTCCAGGTGCGTCCACCGTCGGACGATTCGCTCTGCAGCGTCGTGCCGTCGTCAGCGCCGTGCTCCTTGCGGATCTGCACGATGATCCGGCCGTCGGCGGCCTCCACGGCGTGCAGCTCGTGGTAGTCGCGGGAGGCATCGTCACCGGGCCGGGCCGGGATGCCGGCCAGCCAGCCCCAGGTGATGCCGTCGTCGGTCGACTCGCAGACGCCGATCTCGCCGGCGGCGCCGTAGAGACGCTTGCCGGCGTAGAGCAGCCGGCCGTCGCGGAGCACGATCGGGCCGTGCGGGCTGTTAACCACGGAGGGAAGGCGGGCCGACCAGGTGGTGCCGCCGTCGGTGGACCGCAGCAGCCATTGGCCTAGCTCCCCCTTCCGCCCCTCAGCGTCGAGCCGGTCGTGGATCGCCCGCCAGCGGGCCGCCCGCGGGTCGCCGGCCGGCATCTTCGCGAGAATCGGCTCGTAGGCCAGCGACGTGAAGGTCGTGGCCAAGAGCGTGCCCTTGGCGGTCTCGACCACGCCTGCGTCGCGGTCGTCGATCGGCCCGTCGACGAGCACCCGCGGCCAGGTCCAGCTGCGGCCGTCGTTCCGCGACGTCATCGCGTGGACCTGGCCGAACGGGCAGACGTGGGCCTCGCGTCCCCCCGACCAGACGATCCAGAGCGTGCCATCGCCGCGGCGGGCGAGCGTGGGCCAGCCGGCGTAGGGCTGCCCGGCGGGCAGGATCGTCGTCGTGTCGAGGATCCGTGCGGCGGGCAGCGGCGCGCCGGCCGGCGGCAGTGGCGCGTGGGCGGCCACGAGAAACTCCGACCGCACGCCCCCGTCCTTCTCGGTGAGCGATCCGCCGGCCCGCTGCTCCGAGGAGGCCCGGGCCGCCACCCACTCGGGATCCTGCCGGAAGGCGGCGAACGACCGCTTCGCAGCCTCCTCGCTGTCGTGCGCCAGCAGGTAGATGAGCATCCGGTCAGCCCCCGGCTCCTCCGCCGGGAGGTTCCAATAGACGAGGTTCGTCATGCCGTGCTTCTCGAAGAGCTTCACGGTGTGGTCGCGGAACCGGGCATTGAGCGCGGCGAGGTTGCCGGGCGTGGCCCGGTACGTCCGCAGTTCGACGACCCGCGGCCTGGCCGCCTTGGCGGCGTCGAACGCCGGCGAATAATCGGTCGTCCGCAGGAGCGTGGCCGTCGAGTTCGCGATCAGCGGGCCGTCTTTCTCCGAGTCGGCCAGCAGCTTTTGCCACTGCGGATCCTCGTGCAGCGACTTCCAGGCGGCGTCGCGGGCCGCACGGCCCGGGTGCGACAGGACGCTCACGATCCTGCGGCCGGCGTTGTCACCCGGCGGCACGAAGACGCCGAGCACTTCGATGCCGTGCCTGGCCAGAAGTTCGGCCTCCTGATCGCGGCACCGCGAGAGCAGCGCGTCGAGCCGACCCGGCGCCGCCTCGACCACCCGCATCTCGTAGAGCCGCTCGAGTGGCTCAGCCGACATCGCGACGCCCGCGGCGGCGAGCATGCCGACCGCCACGGTAGCCCGCATCACATCGCGCATCGCGTGCATCCAACGAACGTGCTGTCGCATGCCGGCGCCTCCCACGGGGTTTCCTCGCCTGTTTCTCCACCGCGGAACACTGTACCACCCACCCAATCCGCGCAGGCAGCCGACCTGCCGGACCGCCGCGGCCGGCATCGCAACCGACGATACTCAGCCCCGCGCGGGGGCGGCCGGTCGCGAGATCATGTAGGTGGGAAACGTGCCGTATCGCTTGTCGAACTCGAGCTGCTTCACAAACGTGCATCCAAACGACGAGTGGCCTTCAAGCGCCGCGCGGGCCGCGAAGGCCTCGGTGGCGTAGGCGTGACCTGGCAGTGTCTTTGGCCCGAGCCTGGCCGCCTGAGTGATATGCGCGCCGCACACTGCGGACCGGCCAGTGATGGGATCACGGATCGGATACATCGGACCATGGTGGAGCGCGGTCCGCAGCGTGAGCGACGTGGAGAATCCCTCGGCCTGCCAATCGATGCCGTTGACGAGATCGGCGACGTCGAGCGCGAACAAGGCGGTGTCGTCGAGCCGAGGAAACACAAAGAACAGTCCGTCGCCCCAGGTCTCCCTGACCGGGATCCGCTCCTCGCCATAGCGATCCACCACCGTGGCGATCCGCCCCAGGAATGTCTCGACGAAGAGCGGCACCTCGGCATCGGGGAGCTTGCTGAACCCGAGCGCGTCGGCAAACAGCGTCGCACCAAGGCACTGCTCCGGCTCCGTGACAACGTCGGCGACAGTCCAATGCTCAATTCCGACACACCTCCCTGTCGGCCGGCGCCGCTCACGTTCCTGACGGCTGCCACGCGCTCCCCATGAAAGGGCTGGGGCATAGCCGTACGGGCTTCCGATGCCGCCTGCGGATGCAGTACGGACCATCGCCTGATCATCACGATGCAGGCCGGCCGGAAACCGTCGGTGAGGGTCCTTCATCCGCGAGTGGAATCCTCGCCGAGGACCTCGACGATGCCAGCATGGCTGACCTGCTACGATCAATCGACGGTGTCTGGCACATCCGGAACCCTGACATCAGCCGCGAGGCGCGCGGCCGGATCATGACGCGGCAACGCCCCACTCGCACGGTCGCTGGACTCGCGCCCGCGCCAGCCGGCGCCGCCTCCCGCTGGGCGGCAGAGGCCGGCGGCGTGATCCTCATCGTCGCCGCTGTCCTGCTGGCCTTCTGGCCGTCGCTCGACGGAGGCTACCTCTGGGACGACGACATCTGGATCGCGTCTGTCGCCACCACGCCGACGCAGCGGCTGATCCACGATGACCGCGGCCTGTACGGCATCTGGTTCACCACTCAGGCCGTGGACTACTGGCCGCTGTCCAACTCGCTCTTCTGGCTCGAGTGGCGGCTGTGGAGCATGACTCCGACGGGCTACCGGGCGGTCAACCTGCTGCTGCACGCGAGCGGATCGCTGCTCGTCTGGAGAGTCCTGCGGCGGCTGCAGATTCCCGGCGCATGGCTGGGAGCCTGCCTCTTCGCCATCCATCCCGTGACGGTCGCTTCCGTGGCATGGATCGCGGAACTCAAGAACTGCCTGTCGCTCCCGCTCTACGCCGCAGCCCTGCTGGCCTGGCTGCGGTTCGACGAGGAGGGCGACCGACGGTGGTACGCTGCTTCTCTTGCCACGTTCGCTCTCGCCCTTCTGGCGAAGACGTCGACCGTCGCTCTGCCGCTGGTGCTGCTGATCTTCTGCTGGTGGCGACGAGGACGGATTGACCGCCGGGATCTCGTCCACGCCGCACCCTTCCTGCTGCTCGCCCTCGCCATGGGGCTCATGACGATCGGGATGCAGGCGCCGCGGGGCGCCGTGGCGGAGACAGCCGAGCCAGCCCCGCTCCCCGCACGGATCGCGGCGAGCGGCTGGGGAGCCTGGTTCTACCTCACCAAAGCCCTCGTGCCGGTTCGGCTGGCGATGATCTACCCGCAGTGGACCGTCGATCCGACGACGCTCCGTGCGTGGATGCCCCTGGTGATCCTGGCCGGCGCCGCGGCCGCCATCCAGCAGTTCGGCCTCGGCTGGCGTCGGCCGCTCTTCCTGGCTCTGGGCTGCTTCGTCGCCACGCTAACGCCGGTGCTGGGGATCATCCCCATGCGCTTCGGCCAGTTTTCCCCGGTTTCAGACCACCTACAGTATCTGGCGCTCCCGGCGGTCACGGCGCTGGTGGCCGCCGGCCTCGCCACGGTCTCGGCGGACCGCCGCACGCGGCCTGTCGCGCGAGCCGTCGCGGCCCTGCTCGTGCTGATCCTGATGCTGCTGACGTGGCACCGCAGCTTCGTGTTCCGGTCCGACGAGGCCCTGTGGCGGGACTCGCTCGCAAAGAGCCCCTACTCGTCCCGGGCCCACTACAACCTCGCCGAGACCCTCGCGGAGGTCGGCCGGACTGACGAGGCGGCGGCGCACTACCGCGACGCCCTCCGGCTCGAGCCCGACTTCGCGCAGGCCCACAACAACCTGGGCGCCCTGCTGGGTCCCCAGGGGCGTCTCGACGACGCGATCGCCCACTTCGCGGATGCCGTGCGCATCAAGCCCGACTACGCCGAGGCCCACAACAACTGGGGAGTCGCCCTGGCCGTGCGGGGCGACCTGTCGGGGGCTGTCGAGCACTTCGAGGAGGCGGTGCGGCTGAATCCCGACCACGAGAACGCACGGCTGAACCTGCGCCGCTCGCAGGAACAGGTGCAGTCTCGGCAGTCCGCGCCGACGAACGATTGATCCGGCTGCCGCAGGGCCTTCCCGCGATCTCGTCTTCCCGTCGCGCCACCCCCGGGCAATCAGGCCATCCGACGAAATCTGCTA
>JBILVO010000105.1:0-14803 GCA_044370415.1 Pirellulales bacterium | reverse complement strand
GCCGCCATCTGGTCCGCGTACGGTTCCAGCCTCGCATTCAGGTCTCCCGAGAATCCACCATGCACATCGCCATCATCGTCGGCAGCCACCGCACGGAGAGCCAGTCCAGCAGGGTGGGAGCGTACATCGCGAAGGACTTGGTTCGCAGCGACCCGGGCGTGACCGTCGACATGATCGATCTGGCGGGAAATCCCCTGCCCCTGTGGGACGAGAGCGTGTGGCAGGGAGACAGTGCGCTCGCATCCCTCTGGAAGCCGTGCCGCGACAGGCTGCGGAAGGCCGACGGGTTCGTGATCATCTCGCCGGAATGGGCCGGAATGGTGCCCCCGGGACTCAAGAACCTGCTCCTGTTCGCCGGCCCGAAGGAGGTCGGCCACAAGCCGGCCCTGATCGTCGCCGTGTCGGCATCGAGGGGCGGGAGCTATCCCGTGAATGAGCTGCGCACCAGCGGCTACAAGAACAGCCGTCTGGTGTACATCCCGGAGCACGTGCTCGTGCACGACGTGGCCGATGTGCTCGTTGGGGAAACACCCGCGAGCGACCGCGACGCTTGGCTCCGCCGGCGGATCGAGTTCGCCGACCGGATCCTGCTCGCATACGCCAAGGCTCTCGCCCCGATTCGCTCGAGCGGCCTGACCGAGCACGCGGACTTCCCCTACGGCATGTGAACGCAGGCATCGGGAGAGCATGGCCGGCTGCCGACGCTCGCCTCGGGATCGGGCGGGCGAAATCCTGCGACCGCTGCGTACTGGGCGACGAGGGACTCGAACCCCCAACCCCCTCGGTGTAAACGAGGTGCTCTGACCAATTGAGCTAGTCGCCCTGTCTTCACGTCGAAAAAGCCATCCATGGCCTGCGTTTCCTGATACCGGCCGACTCGGTCGATCGGAGACAAGGCCTCGCGGATGCGATACGGCTGGCGTTGCCTCGATCGACGGGCATCGCTTTCGGCGATGCCGGATCGATCATCCTCCCGGCCGCGGCGGCTCCGGCTTCGGCGGCACCACTACCCGGATCCCGAGCTCCACCAGCTGCTTCGTGTCGACGCCGCCCGGCGCCCCCGTCATCAGGTCGCTCGCCTTCTGCGTCTTCGGGAAGGCGATCACGTCGCGGATGCTGTCGAGCTTGCCAAAGAGCATCACCCAGCGGTCGATGCCCAGCGCGATCCCGCCGTGCGGCGGGGCCCCGCTCCGCAGCGCGTCGAGCAGAAAGCCGAAACGCTCGCGGGCCAGCTCCGGCGTGATGCCGAGCAGCTTGAAGACCTTCTCCTGCGTCGCCCCGTCGTGGATCCGGATCGTGCCGCCGCCGGCCTCCGAGCCATTGATCACGAGGTCGTAGGCCACCGCCCGGCAGGCGGCCGGGTCGCTGTCAAGCAGCGCGAGGTCGGCAGGCCGCGGCGCCGTGAAGGGATGGTGCATCGACGCCCATCCCCCCGTCTCCGTATCGCGGGCGAACATCGGAAAGTCGACGACCCACGAGAAGTGCATCGCGTCGGGATCGTAGAGCTTCAGTTCGGCGCCCAGCCGCTTCCGCAGCATGTGCAGCGCCTTGCAGGTCACGTCGAAGGAGTCGGCCACGATCAGCACGAGGTCGCCCGGCTGAGCCCCCAGCTGCTCCCGCAGCTTCGGCCCCACCGGCGCCGCGAGGTTCTTCGCGACCGGCCCCGCCCACTCGCCCGACGCCTCCACCTTCAGCCACACGAGCCCCTTGGCGCCAGCCTCCACCGCCACCGCCGTGAGCCCGTCGAGGTCCTTGCGGGAAAACCGTTCGGCCGCCCCCGGCACGCGGATGCCCCGGACCCGGCCCCCCGATTCCACCGCGCCGCGGAACACGCGAAAGTCGCTCTCGCCGGCGATCGCCGTGAGGTCGACGATCTCCAGCCCGTAGCGGAGGTCCGGCGCGTCGTGGCCAAACCGCTCCATCGCCTCGTCCCAGGTGAGCCGCGGCAGCGGCACTGGCACGTCGAGAGCGAGGATCTCGCGGGCGGTCCGCTTCACGAGCCCCTCGATCACGCCCATCACGTCATCAGCCTCGACGAACGACATCTCCACGTCGAGCTGCGTGAACTCCGGCTGCCGGTCGGCCCGCAGGTCCTCGTCGCGAAAGCAGCGGGCCACCTGCACGTAGCGGTCGAACCCCGCCATCATCAGGAGCTGCTTGTAGAGCTGTGGCGACTGCGGCAGCGCGAAGAACGAGCCGTGGTCGAGCCGGCTGGGCACCAGGTAGTCACGAGCCCCCTCCGGCGTGCTCCGGCCGAGCATCGGCGTCTCCACGTCGACGAAGCCGAGCGCGTCGAAGTGGTCGCGCATGATCTTCACCATGCGGCTCCGCAGGAAGATGTTCTCCTGCATCGCCGTGCGCCGCAGGTCGAGCCAGCGGTTCGCCAGCCGCACCTCCTCGCCCGGCAGGTCGGCGGCGCCCGGCTGGAAGACCGGAGTGTCGGCCTCGTTGAGCACGTCGAGCCCGGCACAGCCGACCTCGATCGAGCCGGTGGCCAGCTTCGGGTTGGCGGTGCCCTCGGGCCGCATCCCCACCCGGCCGCGCACCTGCAGCACCCATTCCGGCCGCACCCGCCGGGCGGCGGCGAGCACCCCTTCCGGGCTGTCGGGCCCGGCCACGACCTGCGTGCGGCCCCAGCGGTCGCGCAGGTCGATGAAGATCACTCCCTTGTGGTCGCGGACGCGATCGACCCACCCACACAGCGTGACGTCGTCGCCAACGTTCTCCGGCCGCAGGTCCCCGCACGTGTGGCTTCTGAGCACTGAACCGACCTTTCGCAAAAAGACGACCTCGAAACGATCCGGATCCGGCCCGCCGCAGGCGGCTGGCGGCCGCTCCGCACGGCACCGGCCGGCATGACCGCCGCCCGCCCGCACCACGGTTCACCGGAACCGCGGGCGTGCCGTCACTTGAACGGATTCAATATCAGCAGTGGCGGGCCGCACAGCAACGTCAATCCGATCGGGCTGCACAGCGCCACCAAGAGCCAGAACCGCTGACCGGGGTCGGCGGGAGGCACGTAGCGGCTGAAGAGCAGCACCTCCCAGATCACCGCGAACAGCAGCGCGGAGCCGACGCACACCCAGCCGAGGATCTTGCCCGCCATCGTCGCCTCACCGTGCCGCCACGCCAGTCACCGGTCGGCCGGGCCGGCCCACCGGCGCGGCCGCGCCGTGGCGGTCGTTGGCGAATTCGAGGTGCAGTTGCTGATCGGGGTCGCTCGCGCCGCCAAACTCGCGGAAGAGCATGCTCGGCTGGATGTCGCGGTTGTGCTGGTACTTGTCGCTGGAATACTCCGTGATGTCACCGGCGATCTGGTGGAAGAAGATCTGGCAGATCGGCACGCCGGGATAGATCTTCACCGGCTGCACGGCGAACATCTCCAGCGTCCAGTAGCCGCAGAAACCGACGTCGCCGAAGCCCGCGGTGACGTGGACGAAGAGGCCGAGCCGGCCGATCGAGCTGCGGCCCTCGATCATCGGCACGAGGTTGTGCGTCTCCGTCCGCTCCACGGTGCGGCCGAGGTAGAGCTGGTTGGGCGTGAGCACGAGCCCGTCGTCCGGGATGCGGATCCGCTCCGTGCGGTTGCTCTTCCGCATGTCGAGCACGACCTCCTCGTAGACGAGCAGTTCGTCGTGCAGCGAGAGGTTGTAGCTGTTGGGGTTGAGCCGGCTCTCGTCGAAAGGATCGATGAGGATGTTGCGGCCGAGCTGCTGCCTGATCTCATTGCCGGAGAGGATCATGCTGGTGCCCCTTTTGCAGACGCGAACGGGACCGTCGCCGCTGGAGGCGGATTGTATGCTGTCGCGTACGGGACGCCCATGACCCCTGGATTTTCGTCGCCGAATTCAGCCCGGGCGGCGGGTCGGGAGCCTGACGCCGACGCGGGGGCACAGATCGGCCAGCGGACACGCCTCGCACCGCGGCCGCCTCGCGGTGCAGACCGTGCGGCCGTGCTCGATGAGCCGATGGCTGAAGGCGATCCAGTGCCGCCGCGGCAGCGCGGCCATCAGATCCCGCTCCACGCGAACGGGATCGGTCTGCCGCGTCAGCCCCAGCCGCCGGGAGATCCGGCCCACGTGCGTGTCGACGACGACGCCCGCCGCTTGGCCGAATGCGCTCCCGAGGACGACGTTGGCGGTCTTGCGGCCGACGCCCGGCAGCCGCACGAGGTCGTCGAGGCTCCGCGGCACCTCTCCGCTGTGCCGCTCCACAAGCCCCTGGCAGCAGCCGCGGATGCTGCGGGCCTTGGCCCGGAAGAAGCCCGTCGACCGGATCACCGTCTCGAGGTCCCCCGCCGGCGCCGCGGCGAGGGCGGCGGCGGTCGGCCAGTGGCTGAACAGGCCGCCGGTCACGGCGTTCACCCGCTTGTCGGTGCACTGGGCGGAAAGAATCGTGGCCACGAGCAGCTCGAACGGGCTGCCGAAGTCGAGCGAGCAGTGTGCGTGGGGGTAGAGGCGGGCCAGCCTGCGGGCCACCGCCTTGCCGGCCTCCGTGCCCGCCTGCCTGCCGGCCTTACCCTCTGCCTTGGTGCCGGCGGCCTCCCCCCGCGTCCCGCCCCGCCTGCTACCATTCGGGCGTGGGCCGGGCCGATCCGCCCGGGGAACCACCGCTCCGGGCCGCACCGGCCGTCTGCGTGGTGTCGTCATCGGTCCATCCCGCTCCCTTCCGCCGCCGCCCGGAGCCTGCCATGTCGGATCAGGGACACGATGACCAGGGACAGCAGGAACACGGAGTCTACGACCCACGCTACCTGCTCGGCATCGAGAAGTTCAACGAGTGCGACTACTTCGAGAGCCACGAGGTCTGGGAGGATCTCTGGACGGAGTACCGCGGCCCGTCGCGGAAGTTCTATCAGGGGCTCATCCAGGCCGCCGTGGCCCTCTATCATTTCGGCAACGGCAACATCCGCGGGGCCCGGAAGCTCCACGGCAGCGTTCACGGCTACCTCGACCCCTACGCTCCCCGGCATCTCGGCCTCGACGTGACCGGCTTCCTCGCCTCCTTCGACACCTGCCTCGCCGAGGTCGCCGCCAGCACCGAGGAATACCCCTCGATCACACTCGACCCCGATCTGCTTCCCGAGATCCACCTCGACCCGCCGCCGTCGCCTCACGCCGCCTGAAGGCCCGCACCGGCGCCACCTCCATTCCGCACTCCGCGTTCCATGGCCGACGAACCGCTGGCATTCTCGCCCGACCAGTTCTCCGGCATCGCGCGGGTCTTCCCGCTGCCGAACGTCGTGATGTTTCCGCACGTGATGCAGGCGCTGCACATCTTCGAGCCCCGGTACCGGGCGCTGTTCGAGGAGGCGGTCGAGGACGACCGGTTGATCGCGCTCGGCGTGCTCGCCCCCGGCTGGGAGAAGCAGCAGGAGGAAAGGCCCCGTCTGCGGTCGACCGCCTGCCTCTGCCGGGTCGCCACCCACCAGCGGACGCCGCAGGGCACCTACAACGTTCTGCTGCTGGGCGTCCGCAGGCTGCGGCTGATCCGTGAACTCCCGCCGAAGAAGCTCTTCCGCGAGATCGAGGCGGAGATCCTCGAGGACCGCGAGCCCGACGAGGCCGAGCCGACCACGGCCACGGCGTTGCAGCAGCGGCTCCTGGCGGCCTTCAAGGCGGCGCTGCCGAAGATTCCGCAGGCGTACGAGCAGCTCGACCAGCTCCTCGGCAGCCAGATCACGCTCGGGATGCTGACCGACATCGTCGCCTACACGCTCGACATCGATCTCGACGCCAAGGTGCGACTGCTGGCGGAGAGCGACGTGGTCCTGCGCACGCGACTGCTGCTCGAGGTGATGGCGGGCCGCGGCCCGGGGGGAGGTGGACGGCCGTTTCCTCCCGAGTTCAGCCGCAACTGACCCGCCGCCTCCGGGCGGTGCGGTGCGGGCCGCCGCGCCCATCGCGTTCGGGCGTCTGGTAGACTCGTACCATGAAGACCTCGGTGCCCATCTCCAGCGACGTCTCCTGCGATGCCGGCTGCGAAGCCGGAGTCGCAACGACCGCTTCCCACCCCGTCGACCACGCCCGCATCGAACGGGCCGTGCGGGAGATTCTCCTGGCGGTCGGCGAGGATCCCGATCGCGAGGGGCTCCTCGAAACGCCGGCCCGCGTGGCCCGCATGTACGCCGAGATGTTCGGCGGGCTGCACGCCGACCCGCGGACGCACCTCCGCCAGGCGTTCACGGAGAAGTACGACGAGATCGTGCTCGTCCGCGACATCGCCTTCAACAGCGTCTGCGAGCACCACCTTTTGCCCTTCATGGGGCATGCGCACATCGGCTACCTCCCGGACGGCCGCGTGCTCGGACTGAGCAAGCTGGCCCGCGTGGTCGAGGTGCTGTCGCACCGTCCGCAGGTGCAGGAGCGGATGACCGAACAGATCGCCGACCTGCTCGTGCACGATCTCGGCGCCAAGGGCGTGGCCGTCGTGGTGGAGGCATCGCACACCTGCATGACGATCCGCGGCGTCCGCAAGCCGGGCAGCGTCTGCGTCACGTCGGCTATGAAGGGGATCTTCCGGTCGAACGTCTCCAGCCGGGCCGAGGTGATGTCGCTCATCTACGGGGGCCGGTCGCGATGACGGGCGGCAGAGCCCCGGCGGAGGCCGGCGGATGAGGCTGCTCGTCGACTTCCTGTGCCGGTTCGGCTGGGGGCTCTCGGCGGCGCTCGTGATCACGCCCGCGGCACTCGTGCCCGCGGGCTTCTTCCGCGTCAACCTGCTCGTGGTGCTCGGCCTGGCCACGTTCGCCGCGCTGCTGGCGGGCCGGATGCCGCCGACGGTGGCCTGGCCGCTGCCGGCCGCGGCGGCCGTGACGGCATGGCTCGGCAGCATCGCGTGGTTCGCGGAGCGGGTGCCGGCGGGCCGGGCCTTCTGCGCCGCGACCGCGATCCTCATGGCGGCGGCCACGGCGCTGGTGCATGCCGGGGCGGGCTGGACGGCCGCTGCAGGCACCACCGCCGCCGCGCTGCTCTCGGGCCTCGTGACAGGGCTGACCGTGCACGCCATGCTGCTGGGGCACTGGTACCTCAACGCGCCGGGCATGCGGGTGGACGTGCTCCGGCGGATGATCGATGTGGCGCTCGTGGCCTGGGCCGTGCAGCTGGCGGCCACGCTCTCGCTGGCGGCCCTGCAGCCGGGCCACCCGCTCTCGCCCGCGGCACTGGTCGCCGCGGCGCCGATCTCCGCCGCGGCCGTCGGCCAGACGACCATCGCACTGCTCTGGCTCCGCTGGCTCGCGGGCCTCGTGGGCCTGCCGGTGCTCCTGTGGCTGGCCCGCAAGACGCTCGAAATCCCCAACACCCAGAGCGCCACGGGTATCCTATACGTGGCGTGCCTGGCTGCGATCCTCGGCGAACTCACGGCCCAGCTCCTGACCGCGCCGGCCTGAAGCACTCGCCCCCCCAGGCGGCCCGGCACCCTCACCGCGATCGCGACTGCCGCCCCCCAAGAGACCACGCCCGATGCGCATCACCTACGCCTGTCCGTCCTGTCACGGCACGACGACGCTCGACCACGTCGAGTCGGCGGACACGCTCGAGTGCCCACGGTGCCAGGCCGCCGTGCCGATTCCCGCCGGGTCGATCGGCGGCGAGCCGGGGAGTCGACGGCTGCTGCGCTGCCTGGTCTGCCCGAGCGTCGAGCTGTTCGTCCGCAAGGATTTCCCGCAGCGGGTCGGGCTGGCGATCGTCGTGGTCGGGCTCGCGGCCAGCTGCGTGGCCTGGGCCAACCGCGAGCTCGTGGCGACGTTCGCCATCCTGTTCGGGTCGGCGCTGCTCGACGTCGTCCTCTTCTTCCTGACGCCGGACTGCCTGAGCTGCTACCGGTGCGGCTCCCGCTACCGCGGCGACGGCATCACGGCCCACTTCGGCGGCTTCGACCTGGAGACCCACGAGAAGCATCGGCAGCTCGTCGCCCGGTCGGGACGGGCCGCCGCCGGGCGGGGCGGGAACGCAGCAGAGCCGCACGTGTCCTGAGCCGTTCCGGTCCGGCACGGCCGGCCGGAGCGTGAGGAGGCCCATGGATCTCGAGCAGAAGCGGATCGAGGAGGACCTTCGCGGCGTCGTCTCAGGCGAGGTGCTGTGCGATCCCGCCAGCCGTGCGCTCTATGCGACCGACGGAAGCCTGATGGAGATCCGGCCGGTCGCGGTCGTGCGGCCCCGCTCCGCGGAGGACGTCGCGGCGACCGTCCGCTGGGCCGCGGAGCATGGGGTGCCCGTGCACGCCCGCGGCGCCGGCTCGAGCCTCACCGGCGCGGCGCTGGGGCCCGGAGTGGTGATCGACTGCGGGCGATTCCTGCGCCGGATCGTCCGCACCACCGCCGACGACGTGCGGCTGCAGCCGGGCGTGGTGGCGGCGCAGCTCGAGGAGCACCTGTCGCGGAGGTCGCGGGCCTTCGGCCCCGATGCGTCCAACGGCTGGGTGACCACGGTCGGCGGCATGATCGGCCGCAACACCTCGGGCAGCAGGTTCCCGCGGCATGGGGCGATGCGCGACCGGCTCGTGTCGGCCGAGGTCGTGCTCGCCGACGGGGAGATCGTGGAGCTCACGCCGACGGAGGCCACCGCCGCCGGCACGGCGGGCAGGCTGGCCGCCGGCGTGGCGGCGGTGCTGTCGTCATCCCGCGACACGATCGCGGCCGGCCAGCCGCGGGGCCGCGCCGCGCACGGGGGCTACCGGCTCGACGACGTCGAGCGCGACGGGCTCCTCGACCTGCCGCGGCTGCTGTGCGGGTCCGAGGGGACGTTGGGAATCGTCACGGAGGCGACGCTCCGCACCGTGCCGGTCGACACGGTCGCGGCGGTGGGGCTCCTGCTCTTCGACTCGCTCGACCGCGCCGCCGAGGCCGCCCTGCGACTGGCGGAACTCGGCCCCGACGCCTGCGACCTCTTCGACAAGCGCAACCTGGCGCTGGCGCGGAGCGCGCGACCGGCCTTCGACCTGCTGATCCCCCCGGTGGCCGACGCGGGCCTCCTCGTCGAGTTCTCGGCGGCCGACGCGGCCGCGGCCGCCGCCCGGTTCGAGGCTGCCGTCGCCAGGCTGCAGTCGCCCCGCCGGCTGTTCATCGACGTGCGGCGGGCCGAGGACGCCGACGAGTCGGCGCTCCTGTGGGAGCTCTCGCGCAGCGTGGTCCCGACGCTGCACGGCGTCCGCGGCAGCGTGCGGCCGGTGCCCTTCGTCGAGGACGTCGTCGTGCCGCCGGCGGCGTTGCCCGACTTCCTGCGGCGGCTGCAGGAGGTGCTCAAGGACTGCGACGTCACCGCGATGCTCTTCGCACACACCGTCCACGGCCAACTGCACGTGCGGCCTCACGCCGATCCGCGGGATCCCGCCGAGCAGTCCCGGCTCGAGCGGCTCGCCGAAGCGCTCTACGCCGAGGTGGCGGCGGTCGGCGGCACCATCGGCGGCGAGCAGGGGCTCGGCCTGTCGCGCACCGCGGCCTTCGTGCGTCACTTTCCCGCGCTCGCCCGGGTCTTTGCCGACGTGAAGCGGATCTTCGACCCATCCGGCGTCTTGAACCCCGGCAAGATCGTCGCCGAGCCGCCCCTGGCATGGCGGAGGCCGCTGCAGGCCGTGGCGGGAGCGGCCGCCGTCGACGCAGACGGCGTCGCACCGCGGCCGGCCACCGTGTCGCTTCCGCTCCTGTCCTGGCCGTTGGACCGGCTCGCCGACGAGGTCGATGCCTGCAACGGCTGCGGCGACTGCCGCAGCCAGTCGACGACGATGCGCATGTGCCCGACCTACCGCGAAGACCCGGCGGAGGAGGCGTCGCCGCGGGCCAAGGCGGGGCTGATGGCCGCCCTCCTCTCCGGCAGCCTCGATCCCCGGGCCATCGAGGGGCAGTCGGCCCGGGCGATCGCCGACACCTGCTTCAACTGCCACCAGTGCCGGTCCGAGTGCGCGGCTGGCGTCGACATTCCGGCCATCGTGGCGGAACTGAAGGGGGCGGCGGTCGCGGCGAACGGCCTCGACGCGTCGTCCTGGCTGCTCTCCCGGATCGATTCGCTCAGCGGCCTCGGCGCCGCCCTGGCCCCCCTGGCGAACCGCGCACTGGCCAATCCGCAGGCCCGCTGGATCATGGAGCGGGTGCTGGGAGTGGCGCGGGGTCGCAAGCTGCCGCTCTTCGCGCGGCAGCAGGTGATGCGCTGGGCGGCCCGCCGCGGGCTGACGCGGCCCTCGCGCCGGAGCGGGCCGCGGGTGCTCTACTTCCTCGACACCTACGCGCGGCGGCACGACCTGCTGCTCGTGAAGGCGTTCGTCGCGGTGCTCGAGCACAACGGCATCGGCGTCTTCATCGATCCGCGGCAGATCGCGGCGGGCATGCCGCTGGTATCGGCGGGGGATCTCGATGCGGCGCGGCGGGTGGCCCGCACGAACGTCCGCGTGCTCGCCGAGGCCGTGCGGCTCGGCTACCGCGTCGTCGCCACCGAGCCGTCCGCGGTCACCTGCATCAGGCACGACTACCCGCTCCTGCTCGACGACGAAGAGGTGCCGCGGGTCGTCGCCTCCACCTGTGACGCCGCCACCTTCCTCTGGGAACTGCACCGGGACGGGAAGCTCCGCCTCGATTTCGTGCCGCTGGCCGCCCCCGCTGGCGGCGGCCCGCTGCGCGTGCTCTACCACGCCCCCTGCCACGCCCGTGTCGGCGGCGGCAGGAGCCCCGCCGAGCACCTGCTGCGGCTGCTTCCCGGCCTGTCGCTGGAGGCCGCCGACCGCGGCTGCTCCGGGATGGCCGGCACGTTCGGCCTGTCGCGTCGGCACTACCGGGCCAGCCTGCGGGCGGGCCTCGGCCTCGTCACCGCCATCCGCAGTTCCGGGGCCGAAGCGGGCGCTACCGAGTGCAGCGCCTGCCGGCTACAAATGGAGCAGGGCACGACGAAGCCCACCGTCCATCCCGTCAAGCTGCTGGCGAAGGCGTATGGCCTGCTCCCCGGCCCCGCCCCCGACGGCCTCGACTCGCTGCTCACCGCGGGCGGTGGGCCGCTCACCGCGAGCTGACCGCATGAATCATTCTGCACCTCTGAGTGCTGGCACGCCGGCCGCTGCATCAGCGGTCAGCCCGGCGGCGCGGCCGTCCCCCACGGTGGTCCCGCCGGATCACGGCGTGCGGATCGCTTTGTTCGCCGGCATGGCCGAGGCCGCCGGCCGGCGACGCCTCGACATCGCCTGGGACGGGGGCAGCGCGGCGGCGCTGCGACGACGGCTGGCCGATGAACTTCCCCACCTCGCGCCGCTCCTGGCCCGCAGTGCGGTGGCGATCGGCGACGCCTACGTCACCGACGACACGCCGATCCCCGCGGGAAGCGACGTCGCGATCATCCCGCCGGTGAGCGGAGGCTGACGTGGAACGCGATCCCGGGGCCGACTGCCTGCTGCTGCGCGAGCCGCTCGACCCGGCCCGCCTGCTCGCGGCCGTCTCCGATGCCGTCGCCGGCGCCAACGTGCTCTTCGTCGGCACCACCCGCGGCATCACCGACGGCCTGACGACCAGCCGCCTCGTCTACGACGCCCACGAGCCGCTCGCCCGAGGGCAGCTCGAGCAGCTGCGGGCCGAGGCCGTCGGCAGGTTCGGCCTGTCGCGGTGCGTCGTCCACCACCGGCTCGGGCCGGTCGCGGTGGGCGAGGCGAGCGTCGTCATCGCCGCCAGCGCACCGCACCGCCGCGAGGCGTTCGCGGCCGCGGAATGGCTCATGGAGCGGATCAAGGAGGCGGTGCCGATCTGGAAGTGCGAGGAGCGTCCCGACGGCTCGCACCGCTGGGTGCACCCCGACGCGCCGCCGACGGCAGCGGCCGCAGCGCACACCCCCGACCGCGGAGCAGCGTCATGACGCCGTCCGCCCGCCCTTCGCGCACGCCCCCGCGCGGGCCCCTGGTCGACGGCTTCGGCCGCGTGCACACCGACCTGCGAATCAGCGTCACCGACCGCTGCAACCTGCGCTGCACCTACTGCATGCCGCTCGACGTCGAGTTCAAGCCGCGGGAGGAGCTGCTCTCCTACGAGGAGATTGCGCGGGTGGCCGGCGTGGCGGCCGGCATGGGCATCTCATCGCTCCGCATCACCGGAGGGGAGCCGCTGCTGCGGCGGGACGTCGACCGGCTCGTGGCCCTCCTCGCGGCCGTGCCCGGCATCGACGATCTTGGGATCACGACCAACGGCGTGCTGCTGGAGGAACAGGCCGCCGGGCTCCGCCGGGCCGGGCTCGCGCGGCTCAACGTCAGCCTCGACGCCCTCAGCCCCGACGTGTTCACACGGATCGCGCGACGGCCGGGGCTCGACCGCGTCCTCGCCGGACTCACAGCCGCGAAGGCGGTCGGATTCCGGGAGATCAGGATCAACGCCGTCTCCGTGCGGGGCCTCACCGAGGAGGAGATCGTGCCGCTCGCTTCCTTCTGCCGCCGCGAGGGCTTCCAGCTCCGGTTCATCGAGTTCATGCCGCTCGACGGCGACTCGGGCTGGGACGATTCCCAGGTGCTGTCGGGCGGCGAGGTCCGCGACATCCTCGCCCGTCACGTCGGCCCGCTCGTGCCGGTGCAGCGGACCGATCCGGGCCAGCCGGCGGTCGACTACCGCTATGCCGACGCCGACGCCGACGCCGACGACGCGGCGCCGGGCGTCGGCTTCATCGACCCCGTGACGCAGCCCTTCTGCGACCGCTGCGACCGGCTGCGGCTCACGGCCGATGGCCAGTTCCGCAACTGCCTCTTCTCCACGACCGAATGGGACGTCCGCGGCGTGCTCCGCGCCGCGGGTGATGACGACGAGATCGCCCGACTGCTCCGCGAGTGCGTCGCGTCGAAGCGGGCGGCGCACGGCATCGGCACGCCACGGTTCGAGCGGCCGGCACGGGCGATGTACCAGATCGGAGGATGAGCGTGACCGAGCCTCCCGCCACCGGCGTGACCGTCCGCCGCTATCTCGACAACGCGGCCACCTCCTGGCCCAAGCCGGCGGAGGTGCTCGCGGCCTGGGAGCATGCCGGCCGCTCGATCGGCGTCGCCGCGGGCCGGGCCGCCTACCGCGAGGCGGTCCTCGCCGACGAGATCCGCGGCCGCTGTCGCGCCGCTGCGGCCGGGCTGCTTGGTGGCGTCGATCCGCAGCGCATCGCCCTCCCTTTCGGCGGCACCCTCGCGATCAACACGGCGATCCACGGCGTGGTGCGCCGGGGCGACCACGTCATCGCGACCGCCGCCGACCACAACGCCTCGCTGCGACCGCTCCGCTGGCTGCAGGCGCACGGCACGATCGACCTCACACTCCTGCCGTGCGACGCCGTCGGCCGCGTCGACCCAGCGGCCGTCGCCGCCGCCTGGCGGCGCGACACGCGACTGGTCGTCTGCGCGCACGCCTCCAACGTCACCGGCACCGTGCAGGACGCGGCGGCGATCGGCCGCATCGTCCGCGAACGCGGCGGGCTCTTCCTGCTCGACGCGGCGCAGTCGCTCGGCCTGATGCCCTGCGGCCCGGGCGTGACCGGAGCGGACATCCTCGTCTCGCCGGGGCACAAGTGGCTGCAGGGCCCGGCCGGCACGGCGATCCTCTGGGTTCGCGAGGGCGTGGAGATCGAGCCGCTGATCCAGGGAGGCACGGGCTCCGCGAGCGACAGCCTGGACATGCCAGAACGGTTCACCGACCGGTTCGAGGCCGGCACGCCCGACCTGCCGGCGCTCGCGGGCCTGCTCGCTGCCATCGAGTGGCTCGCGGCGCAGTCGCCGCGGCCGCCGGCCGCGACTCCTGCCGCGATCGCGGCGGGCGTCGACATCATCGCACGGCGGTGCCGCGGCCTCGCTGCGGATGCCGGCGAGAGGCTCGCGGCCGTGGGCGCCCGCGTGATCGCCGCACCGGGCACGCCCGCGCCGATTGTGAGTTTCACCGTCGAGGGCTATGATCCCGGCGAACTGGCGGTCCTGCTCGAGCAGGTGGCCGGGGTGCAGGTGCGGTCGGGCTTCCACTGCGCCGCCTGCATCCACGCCCACCTCGGAACGCAGGCCGGCGGCACGGTGCGGGCGAGCTTCGGTCCGTTCAACACCGGCGACGACGTCGAGGCCCTCGTCGGTGCGGTCGGCCGCCTGCGGGCCTAGCCTGCGGGCCACGTCGGGCGGTCGCCGGCACGTTCCGAGCCGCTCGACGGACGCGCACTCGCCCTCGATCGATCCTCCCCGCAACGAATGGAGAGCTCCGTATGGCTGGTATCCGCAAGGACGTCTGGTACGCCGGTGGCCTGCGGTTCCAGTGCACGCAGTGCGGCGACTGCTGCTCGGGCGCCGAGGGCTACGTGTGGGTGAACCAGGAGGAGATCGACGGCATGGCCCGCCGCGTCGGCATGACGCCGTCGGCCTTCGAGGCGAAGTACGTGAAGCGGGTCGGTGTGCGTCGGTCGCTCAAGGAGCGGCCCGGTGGCGACTGCGTGCTGCTCGACGAAAAAACCCGCACCTGCACGGCGTACGAGGAGCGGCCGCGGCAGTGCAAGACCTGGCCGTTCTGGGACTCGAACCTGCGGTCACCCGAGGCGTGGGCAGAGGCGGCCGAGGCCTGCCCCGGCTGCAACAAGGGCAGCCTGGTGCCGCTCGAGCAGATCGTGGAGCAGGCGGCGCGGATCCGGATCTAACTTTCCCGTGGAAAAAGCCATCCCTGGCCTTTTTCCACTCCGTCGGTCGGTGGGAATGCCAAGGATTCCCACGACCGACCGCATCGCATCCTGCGATGCCTGCGGCCGCTTTCCCGTGGAAAAAGCCCTCCCTGGCCTTTTTCCACTCCGTCTGCATCGCCACTGCGCCGCGTCGCACGGTTGCGACGCTCAGCACC
>JBILVO010000029.1:0-35382 GCA_044370415.1 Pirellulales bacterium | reverse complement strand
GGGAGCCCGGCAGATCGCCAGCGCCCCGCCCGTTCCGCCCCAGCGGGAGCAGATGGAGTGGTGGCAGTCGCCGGGATTCAAAAAGGTTGTCGTGGGGACGACTTTGGCCCTGGTGATTCTCGCGATCGCCGGCGTTGTGGCATTGAACATCGCGGGCCAAAAGGAGCGACAGATCTCCCAAAACGCCCCCGATGGCGCCGGCGGTTCCCAAGGGAAAGGAACCCAGCAAGCCGGAGGTCAGCAAGCCGGAGGTCATCAAGCCGGAGGTCAGCAAGCCGGGGGTCAGCAAGCCGGGGGTCAGCAAGCCGGGGGTCAGCAAGCCGGAGGTCAGCAAGCCGGAGGCCAGCAAGCCGGAGGTCAGCAAGCCGGGGGTCAGCAAGCCGGAGGTCAGCAAGCCGGAGGTCAGCAAGCCGGAGGCCAGCAAGCCGGAGGCCAATCGAAGCCCCCGCAGCCGGAGCCCCGGAAGCCGGAGCCCCCGAAGCCGGAGCCCCCGAAGCCCGAGCAGGGAGGGCCGCAGCTGATCAAGGGTGCGACGGCGAAGCTGAGGACGGCGAAGCGGGAGGAGAAGATCGTCGAAGACCTCGCTGATCTGCCGAAGGACGGCCTCGAGATCAAGCCCACGCCTGAGGCCGGCCTGGTCGAACACTCGCTCCAAGCCAAGGGCAAGGAATGGGTGCTCAAGGTGGCAGGCAAGGAAGCCTGCAGGTTTGCCCACGAGATGGACAAGCTGACTGCGACGTTCGCTGACTATGAAAAAGTGCCCCAGCGGGCTTTGGCCCACGGCCTGATGCTGGTCGTGAAGCCCTCTGGTTCCGCGAAGCAACTGGAAGTGCCGCTCGGTGAGCCGCTCGACCTGGCGTTGTCTATCAGAAGTGTCGAGAAGGGTGTCGATCGGCTGAAGCCCGGCGGCACGTACGAGCTCGTGTCGGGCTCAAAGAAGGATATCGACGCGTTCATGAATGCGCTGGGCTGGGCCGACGACCTCGTGGACGTCATCGAGTTTGAGGGAACTGGCGACCTGAAGCTGGTGACGAAGGATGGGCCTGACGGTGGTTTCGTCGTCGTTGATAAGAGCACCGGCCGTGGCGTGGTCCTCAAACGTGAGCCAGCCGAGAAGGGAGAGCCGGTCAAATACAAGTGCACGCACTACGTGCTGGAAGGTTTTGAAATCCCGTCGACCCCTGGGCTTGCAGAAGTTGCGGCTCCTTCAGGCTCAAATCAGAGAGCTCAGAAGGACTACGCGATGCTTCAGAAACTAAAAGGCAAAAAAGGCTTTTTTACCAACGGCGAGTATCAGGACCTCAGGACCGCGTTGAGGTCCGCCGCGGAGGCGGTAGTCAAGGGGTTGAATCCGGGAAAAACTATCGACCCCGGCATGGAACCAATTCTGAAAAATGAGCAAAAAGTGATGCAGGATTGCCTGCCCTCCGTGGAGGACTGCGAGCTCCGTATCGATCAGTTCGGCAAGAGGTTTCGGGTCACGCTGCGCAAGAGTCGCGGCGACAGCGCGGGCATCGTAGTGGTCGATTCCCTGAAGTAACTCCCCGGGCGGCACTTCCAGAGCGGCACTTCGAACCAGGACACGTCGTCGAAAGAGTCGCGGTGGGCCGTCCGCCCGTCGATGCAATCGCAATCATGACTTCCAACAACACCACTTCCGGCCGTGCGTTTCTGATTGCCGCCGTCGCGGGCGTGATCGGAGTCTGTGCCCTCGGTGCGGCGACGGTGTTTGTGGGAATGTGGTGGGATGCCGAATCACGGCTAAAGCGGGCGCAGGTCGACGGCGAGCGGGAGGCGAAGCGGAAGGACGAAAAGATCAGGGAACTCGCCGCCCGAGCCGACCAGTTGCAGGGCCGGCTCGGCAAGCAGACGCCGACCGACCCCGATCCCACCGTCTCGCCAGCCAAGGCCCCGTCGTTCGATCCCCAGGCCACGCGTGAGCCCAAGGCTGATGCTAAGGCTGCTGAGGCTAAGGCTGCCGAGGCTAAGGCTGAAGCCAAGGCCGAGGCCAAGGCCAAGCCGGAGCCCCCGAAGCCGGAGGCCCCGGAGCCCGAGCAGGGAGGGCCGCAGCTGATCAAGGGTGCGACGGCGAAGCTGAGGACGGCGAAGCGGGAGGAGAAGATCGTCGAAGACCTGGGCGATCTGCCGAAGGACGGCCTCGCGATCAAAAGTACGCCTGCGGCCGGCCTGGTCGAACACTCGCTCGAAGTCAAGGGCAAGGAATGGGGGCTCAGAGTGGCAGGCAAGGAGGTCTGCAGATTTGCCCACGAGAAGGACAAGCTGACTGCACTATTCGCGGACTACGAGAAAGTGCCCCAGCGGGCTGTGGCCCACGGTCTGGTGCTGGTCGTAAAGCCCTCCGGTTCCTCGAAGCCGCTGGAGGTGCCGCTCGGCGAGCCGCTCGACCTGGGATTGTCGATCAGAAGTATCGAGAAGGGTGTCGATCGGCTGAAGCCCGGCGGCACGTACGAGCTCGTGTCGGGCTCAAAGAAGGATGCCGACGCGTTCGCGTATGCGATGGGCTCTGCCGACGACCTCGTGGAAGTCCTCGAGTTCGAGGGAACTGATGACCTGAAGCCCGTGACGAAGGACAGTCCTGACGGCGGCTTCGCTGTCGTCAATAAGAGCACCAGCCGTGGCGTGGTCCTCAAACGGGAGCCATTCGAGAAGGGAAAGCCGGTCAGATACACCTGCACGCACTACGTGCTTCCAGAGGTGAAGCTTCCGGAGCTTACGACGTCGGAAAGAGCAGCCATGGAGTCCAAGCCTGCAAAAGAGCATCTGCAGCAGCTTCAGGATCTCAAGATCAAGGGCGGCGTTATGACGCCGAGCGATTACGAGCATGTGCGGAAGCTGTTGGATCAGGCCGGCGACGCTTTGAAGCAGTACGCGTCGACACGGCCTCCAGATGACAAGCGGGGTGCAGACGCCGCTCTAGCCGAAGCGGAAAGCCTCAGAAAGTGCCTGCCCTCCGTGGAGGACTGCGAGCTCCGTATCGATCAGTTCGGCAAGGGGTTTCGGCTCACGCTGCGCAAGAGTCGCGGCGACAGCGCGGGCATCGTGGTCGTCGATTCACTGAAGTAACTCCCCGGGCGGCACTCCAAGAGCGGCACCTCGAACCAGGACACGTCGTCGAAACAGCCGCGATGGACCGTCCATCCGTCGATGCAATCGTAACCATGGCCTCCGACACCACCACTTCCGGCCGAGCGCCCCTGATCGCCGCTATCGCGGGAGGGTGCGGTGTCGCCGTGCTCGTCGCAGCGGCGGCGGTCGCGTTCGCCACGTGGCGGGCGACGGAGACTCGGCTGAGGAATTCCGTGCGGGATCTGGACCAGGCCGCCGACAGGCAGGATGAGCGGATCGACGAACTCGCGCAGCGGATCGAGCTGCTGAAGAGCCGGTTAAGCAGCCCGCCGCCGGCCGCGCCGGCGGAGACGGTCGCGAAGAACGCGCCTGTAAGCATGCCGGCGGACGACCCCCAGGGTGGCGGACCGCGACGGATCGAGGGTGCAACGGCGAAGCTGAGGACGGCGAAGCGTGAGGAGAAAATCGTCGACGACCTGGCGGACCTGCCGAAGGACGGCCTTGAGATCAAAAGTACGCCAGCGGCCGGGCTGGTCGAACACTCGCTTGAAGCCAAGGGCAAAGAATGGGTGCTCAAGGTAGCTGGCAAGGAGGCCTGCAGATTTGCCCACGAGAAGGACAAGCTGACTGCGACGTTCGCGGACTATGAAAAAGTGCCCCAGCGGGCTTTGGCCCACGGCATGGTGCTGGTCGTGAAGCCCTCTGGTTCCTCGAAGCCGCTGGAGGTGCCGCTCGGCGAGCCGCTCGACCTGGGATTGTCGATCAGAAGTATCGAGAAGGGTGTCGATCGGCTGAAGCCCGGCGGCACGTACGAATTTGTGTCGGGCAGCAAGAAGGACATCGAATCGTTCACGAATGCGCTGGGCTCGGCTGACGACCTCGTGGACGTCATCGAGTTTGAGGGAACTGCCGACCTGAAGCTGGTGACGAAGGATGGGCCTGACGGTGGTTTCGCCGTCGTTGATAAGAGCACCGGCCAAGGCGTGGTCCTCAAACGTGAGCCAGCCGAGAAGGGAAAGCCGGTCAAATACAAGTGCACGCACTACGTGCTTCATCAGGAGGTCAGGCTTCCGGAGCTTAAGACGTTGGAAAGAGCGGCCATGGATCCTGGTCCTGCAAAAGCGCATCTGCAGCAGCTCCGAAATCTCAAGATCAAGGGCGGCTTTATGGAGCGGAAAGAATACGAGGATGTGCGGAAGCTGTTGGATGATGCTTGCGCCGATTTAAAGGGCTTCGCATCGACACGGCCTCCAGGTGCAAGCACTTTAGACGGCAAGCCATTGGCAGACGCCGCTTTGGCCGAAGCGGAAAGCCTCAAGAAGTGCCTGCCCTCCGTGGAGGACTGCGAGCTCCGTATCGATCAGTTCGGCAAGGGGTTTCGGCTCACGCTGCGGAAGAGTCGCGGCGACAGCGCGGGCATCGTGGTCGTCGATTCACTAAACAGGTAAACAACCCCACAGTAATCCATGCACGCGTGTTCCACAGAGCGAGCGACAACGCCATGATCACGATCCCCTGCCCTCCTCCCCCGTCCAGTCGCCTGATGCGGGCTGCGCGGCCCGCGTGCGCCGGTCGTGCCCGCAATGACGCCGCGGCGCTGATCGAGGTCATGGTCGTGTCGGTGGTCGCGTTCGTGTCGCCGTGCCATGCCGCCCCGCCCGCTGAGACCGCGGCCCGCCAGCCGTCCGTCGCCCCGCCGCAGGCCTCTGCATCGGATCCGGCGACGCCCGTGGCCGCGGGGCCGCGAGTGCCGGAAGACCTCCCTGAGACCCTGCAGGCGCGTGGCAAGGAGCCGATCGTCGTCGTCGAGGGGCTCGCAGGCCAACTGCCGCACGAGGCGGTGACCGTCAGCGGCACGGAAGGGGCGGGCGGCGTCATCGGCGGTCGGGCGGAGCCGGCCGGCAGCGGCAAGGGCTGGGAACTGCGGGCAGGTGACAAGAGGCTCGGCAGGCTCCGGCAGGCAGGCGGCGAACTGCTCCTCGACCAGCCGACCGAGGACGCCGTCAGACTTCTCGAGTACTTGGTCCTCGAGGTGCGGCCGGAGCCGAACGGCCAGGCCGTGAAGGTGCGGCTGAACAGGCCGGCGCCGGCGCTGCTGCAGGTGCGGAGCCTCCGTGCCAGCCAGTCCGGTGCGGGCGGCAAGTCGGCGAAGAAGAGTGCCGCGTCGATTCCGCACAACGGACGCTTCTCGCTCTTCGACGATGCGGCCGTCAACGCGAAGATCTCGTGGGTCGCGGAGTCATACCCCGATCTGGTGGAGAGGTTCGAGTTTTCCGAAGGGCTCGGCAGCCGGTCGCGGATGGCGGATCGAAACGGCCGCGAGTGGCCCTCGGTCGCGTTCACCGACGCGGGTGGGAGAGGAGTCGAACTGCGCCGCATCGCCACGAAGCCGCTGGAATACCAGTGGAGCGGGCTTGCCTTTCCGCTGCGCTACGGCCAATTCAACAAGCAGTACGCCGACATGTACGTGTTCGACGAGCGTCTCCTCGACGAGATTCCGCGAAAGCTCAAGATCGACCTCGACCGCCTCAGCGAATCGTTCCTCTACGAGGATCGACGTCTCTATAGAAATCTGACGGAGGCGGCGAGGCGCGACAAGGAGTCGATGGACGCGGCCGAGGCATTCCCAATCGAGTCGCTCCAGGGTCGGCCGGTGCGGCTGACCCTGGGCAGGCCGGGCGCCGCTGGCGGCTTCGTTCTCGTCGATTCGCTCGGCCAGCCTCCGGCGGATTCACGCCCTGCCTCTGCACCCGCGAGGACCTCCCCATGACGACCCGTGTGCAACTGACCCTCGACGACATTCGCCAGCGGGCCCGCCGGCTCGAGAACGCCATGGATGCGTTCCGCGGCGACGATCCCAGCGAATTCATCGCGGCGATGACGGAGTACGTCGAGCTCGTCGACTACATCAACGACCGGCTCACGGACGCCCACCGCCTGCTTGCGCAGGGCAATCGCAGCGACGCGATCAGCTCGATCGAAGCCGAGCCGAACATCCTCGAGTGCATGCAGGAGATAGACGCCACGGATGCTAAGGCGCAGGAATGGGGCGACACGTGCGACATCGTCGACACGAGGAGGCCGGCGACGTTGCTCGTCGATCTCGCGAACGAGCTCAGTTCGCAGTACGACGTCAAGCATCAGCTCGCGGATCTGCTGCGCAAGCACCGGCTGCTCGCCCTCGGAGGTGCCCCGCTCGAGCAGCGGATGCACACGCTGAGGAACCTGCTCCGGCTCGATCCCGACAACGTTTCATGGCAGGAGGATCTCAAGAAATACGAGTCGCACTGCCAGAGGATTCTCAGGCAGGAGCTCGACGCGCTCGATCGGAAGCTCAACGACGGCGCGACGATGCCGATCGCGAAGCGGATCGACGAGGTCTGCGGGCAGTTGTCCGACGCGGAATGGCAGGAGCCGGTGGATGCGCCGACCGTGCGGAAGGCACAGGCCGTGCAGGCGAGGATGCGCAAGCTGCTCGCCCGCCTCGAGCTAACGACCGTCGCCCAGAGGCTGGTGGAATTCCGCGGCCAGGATGACCCGCATCGGGCCCAGGTGCTCCTCACGCAGTGGGAGCGGCTCGCCGGCCAAGGGACGCTCTCCCCCGAGGATGAGCTTGCCGCCAGCACCATGGAGGATCGGGAACGGTGCGAAGCCCTGGTCGCACAGGCCACGGCCGCCGAGACGCTCGTCACCGCGCGGGAGCAGTTGGGGGCCGTCTGCTCGAAGCCATCCCCGCGGATGCCCGGCGCGGTCGGGCGGCACCGGCGGGAACTGCAGTCCGCGTTCGGGCACTTCCACTCCGCGGCGACGCAGGCCGGTGCCGACGCCGAGATTGAGCAATGGAACCAGGCCGTGGCCCTGAAGGACCGAGAACTGGGCGGACGCATGCGCACGTTCTGGGCGATGGTGTGCGGTGGCGCGCTGTTCGTCGCGGCGGCCGGGACCGCGGTCGGCACGACCCTGTGGCAGCAGTCCAACAAGAAGCAGGTGCTCGCGAGATCGATCGACCAGCTCGAGGAGATGCAGCGGACCGGCAAGCACGACGACATCCCGGACTTGCTCGACAGGATGACATCGGCCCACCCCTGGCTGGCCGGACACGAACGGGTGGATGAGATCGTCACCACCGCCGATCGTGAGAAGCAGAAGGCGAATGAGGCGAAGCGCGACACCGAGCAGGCTCTCGAAGTGCTCAAGGAGCGGATCGAATCGGCTGCCGCCGCGCTCGGCAAGATCAAGGACTTCAACGGGGTGGATGCGGCTTCCAAGGAGGCGAAGACGGCCGCGGACTCGGCCCGGAACGCCGTCGAACAGGGGCTCGCCAACGCGGTTTCGAAGCGAGCCGCCATGCGTCAGGGCGAATACATGGCTGGCGGTGCGGGGTCGCTCGACGACGAGATCGAGGCCTGTCGCCGGCAGTCCGAGGAGCAGAAGAAGGCGCTCAAGGATTGGGCCGCCGACGTGCGCGAGCGCGAGGTCACCCGCCTCACCAAGCTCATCCGCGACTGCCGCGTCGAGGGCGTGGAGTCGAAGGCGTTTCAAAAGGAGATCGACGACATCAAGTCGCAGATCACGACACTCGAGCGGTTCTTCGACTCCAAGGAGGCGGCGCTCGCCGAGCAGCTCGATGTGAGGGTGGACGCATGGAAGGGCAGCTCGGAGATGGATGCCCTGCGACGTGACCTCGACAAGGCTTCCGAGCGTGGAGCGTTGGCCCTCATCGATGCGCTCGAGGATGCGGCCGGCCGCCTGCCCGAGAATCTCGCCGAGGAGACGGAGGCGGTCGCCGCCAGCCGGCAGTGCGTGGAGGCCGCCACCGCCTGGGGGGATGTGGCGCGGTTGTGGCAGCCTCGGGTGACCGCTGCGCCGGAGGTGCTGCGAGCCTTGAAGAAGGCGCTCGAGCAGACCGAGAAATTACCCCTGCCATATGCCGAGGACGACGCGTTTGCCGAGCGACGCGACCTGCTGGTCGACTGCCTCGAGGAGATGACACAGGGCGAAGGGAAGATAAGCGAGCAGCTCGAGAAGCTGGAGCGGCTGCTGGCCACGGAAGTGCTGCAAGACAAGGTGATCGAGGTGGTCATCGAGGATGCGCCGTACTACACGACCGAGGCGAAGGTGAAGATCCGGCCGGGCTACTTCGTCGACGAAGACAGGTTTGACGACAAACAGAGCGAGTGGAACACCAAGGAAATCAAGGAGAGGGTCGACCAGAAGCAATTCACGGAGTCGCGGAACGTGGGGCTCGCGAGGGCCCTCCGGGAGCTCGTGAAGCGAATCAAAAAGGGTGAGGTCGGGCTCGAGGACGGCGTCGTGAAGATTATCGAGACCGTGTTGCTGCCCCCCGCTCAGCCGCGTGGCGTTAGCCCCCCCGATGATCTCCTCCGCGCCAAGATCCTCATCCTTGCCACCGACATCGCGCTCGGGCGAGTGTTCCTCGAGGAGGTGCCGTCGATCGTCAAACTGTCGGACGATCTCGGCGCGGGAGTGGGCCAGGTATCGTGGGTCCTCTACCGCAAGCCGTACAGCAGGAACGTGATCGAGAGTTCACAGGAACGGGTGGAGGCCAAGACCATCCTCTCGAGAAGCCCGGACTTGAAAGAAAGCATCGCCAGGGATGTCCTCAAGAAGCAGGAGGAATTGGGGAAAAAGCCAGCGTTCTGCCGGCCGTTGCGGTACGTGGGGTGGGTGGACAAGGCCGGCAACGAACTGCGGCTCTCCGGCGTGCCGAAATCGGCCAAGGACGCCAAGGGCTCGCTGTTCGTCGTGAATGCAACCGAGGACGGCGACGTGGAATGGTCGCTGCAGTCGTGCGGCACCATGCGTGACGGGAAGGCCTCGCTGGAACGCGTGAAGGATGTGGCCATGTTCGGGCGGCCCGTATTCGTCGAGGCCGAACCTGTCGTCAAAGGAAAGGCTGCCCGGGGCAATTAGGCGGCGGAGCGGACCCACGGTTCGACGGTGCGTCCGGTCCGCTCGCATGGCAGGTGAAGACATGTATTACGTGCGGGATCACAAAGGCGTCGTCAAGGGGCCGTTCAGCCTCGAGGAACTCGACCGCATGGCGAAGACGCGTCGATTCGCGCGTCACAACAAGGTGTCCGAGGACAGGGTCACGTGGCTGACGGCTGCGGAACATCCTGCCGTGCAGCGTATCCTCGGCGTCGCGCCCACCCGCGTTCCGGAGCCTTCCGAACCACCCGTCGATCCGCCGGGTCCGCCGAATCAACCGGAGCCTCCGCCCCCGCCCCCGCCCCCCCGTCCTGAATCGTCGGGCGTCGCCTGGCTCGTGGCGGCGGGGGTGGCCGCACTCTCGGCGCTGGGGGTGCTGGTGTGGGTGCTCGCGGGCATGTTTGGCCCGGACGTGTCGTCTGACGACGGAATCCGCAAGGCCGTGGGGCCCAGCCTCGTGACGGTCCAGGGGCTGCACCCGCGGGAGGGAAAGAAGAGATGCTACGCCGTCGTCGTGTCGCGCAATCTGGCTGTGGCACCGCTGCTGGCGGCGACGCTCGACGCCGTGAAGATCGAGGCACGACACGGAACCGATGAATCGGAATGGCATTCCGCGCACCTGATGACGGCCGACCCCGTCACGGGCCTGTGCGTTTTGCGCGCCGACTTCGGTCGGGACGTGAAGATCGTAGATCTTCCAGACAAGAAGTCGGTGCCGTCGAAGCGGGCGGAGCTGCGGTTTATGACGGCTGATCCGTCGGGTGACTGCGATGTTGACCACGGGGCGCTGGCGACGATCCTCGACGAGGACGAGCCCGACGAGAAGCTGCAGGTCGAACTCGACAAAGACATGGAGGAGGGCGACCCGATCGGTCGGTCGGTCTTCGATTCGAAGGGGCTTCTCGTGGGCATGGAGGTGGGCCGGCTGTCGAAGAGCGAGAGTCTGTGCGTCTCCGCGTACGAAATTCGAGCGAAGAAGAAAGAGGCCGCAAAAATCCCCGCCGATCACCGGCTCGAACGCATCGACCTGCCTGAGGCGCCCGCAGCGGGGCCGGGCCAGATGCCGCCGGGGCAGACGCCGGACGAAGTTCCCACGGAGGAACCGGTCGATCAGGGCAAGGATGACGCCAAGGACGGCAGGAAAAAAGCAACCGGGAGTCCCGAGGTGAAGACTGCGGACGCCGTTCGCGGCCTCGCGAGGGCCGCGAAGGGCATCGTGGACGACGCCGTTCCCCTGCCGGAATTGACTGCCAAGGAGCGGAAGGAACTCGGCGACAGGCATCGCGAGCAGGTGCTCAAGGAGCATCGTCCGGTGCGGGATGAGAAGGTTCAGACCAGAATCCGCAAAATCGTCGATGGATTGCTCAAGGCCGACGGCCGCAAGACGAAGGACTTCACGGTCAACGTCGTCCAGGATTCGGTGAACAATGCCTACGCGTTCGTGGGCGGCAACATCATCGTCAACGAGGGCTTTCTCGCCTTTGCAGGTACCGACGACGAGATGATTCACTACGTGCTCGGGCACGAGATCGGCCATGTGGTGAAAGGGCACGTCGACATGCCGTTCCGCCGGCAGAAAATGGCGGGCGGCCTGCCCGGAGGAAGCATGGCGGCCGATGCAGTGAGTGCCGTGCTCGCGAATTCCGCCTATAGCCAGGGGCAGGAGGAGGACGCGGACTGCTTCTCCGTCGAACTCCTCAGAAAAATGCGGATCTCGACTGCCGGCGGCGTGCGCTTCTTCACTCGCCTCAACCAGCAGGCGGGCGGAAAGGGCCCGGACGACGGCAAGGACGAGGACGAGAAGGAAGAGCCGCCGGCGGACGACGAGTCGGCGGACGATGGAGGCCGCGCCGTCCGCGCCCTCTTCGGCAGTCATCCTGATCACGATCGACGGATCGAGCTGCTTACCAACGGGTGCGGCACGTAGCTCGCATCAGGGCCCGCCGCTGCGACTGCCGAGCAGGACTGGCAGGCAGGATTCTGACCAGCGGCGGGGCACTCCGGACGGGCCCTCTCTGCGAGGCTCTCGGGGCCGTCCGATGCGACCGTGGCTCACTTGCCGCGGTCGGCGTTCTGCGGGCGCGACCTCGTGCGGTCGACCGTCACTTTTTCGAAGACAGGCCTGCCGCTCACGAGGATGGCATCTTTCACGAAATCGATGGTCGCGTTCATGGAGACGCGAACCCCCTTCTTCTGGTCGGGGAGTTGGATGGTCGGCACGGGGAGCTGAAACGACAGTTCCGGAACGTCCTCCGAGACGTCGAGGTCGAGCCGGAGGGGGCCGAGCGTCACCGGCGCGACGGCGTCTGTCACGCGGACCGTTACGGTCTGCGTTTTCTCGACATAGTCGGCCGTCAGCTTCCCTGTGACCTCGCCCTCCCAGGTGATCTGGGGGCCCGTGCCGGTCGTGGTGGCGTCGACCTGCGCCACGAATGTCTGTGCATCTTCGTCGATCGATATCGTGGGCGAACGGACCGTCGCCTTCCAGGGAACGTCCTGCGCGAGGGATTGCCCCAGAATCGTCACGCCGACCTTCTTCGTACCGGTGAGCGTCATGGGGAACACGGCATCGCAGAACGCCTCGACCACGGGCTTTTCGATCCGCACCGTGATCCCGGACGGCGGCGTGTCGTCGGCGGCGGCCCCCGATGCGGCTACGGCCCACGCAGTGAACGCGATTGCCGGCCACCGCATCATCGGCCGTGGGAGGCCCAGGCGACGCCACGAGGACGACGGGGATCGCCTCAGGCGGCCGTGCAGCGAAGAGAGAACACGCACATCCGGTGATACCACGACGATGTCTCCCATCTGCGAGGCCTCACCCCCGACCACCTGCCTCGTGTGCACCCCGACTGGGCGACACCTTCGAGACGCGGAAATAATTTTCTGCATCACGTCTGCGGCTGTCAACGCACGCGGGACAGCCGCGCCCGTCGGTCAATTCTTGCGGACGCTGGCGATGTAGGCGTAGCGCCTCGCGATCGACTCAAACTCCACCGCGCCGCGGCCCGACGTGCCCAGGTCCACGATCGCGTCATGCACCTCCGGCCGGTAGTGCACGTGAAACATGGCCAGCCACCGCTTCAGGCCCGCGGCGAACACGCCCGGCAGATCCTTCTGGTCCCAGAAGTCGACGATCAGCAGGTGGCCACCGGGACGGAGGTTGGCCATGGCGGCGTCGATCGCCCCGGGCCAAGTGGGGATCATCGACAGGCAGTACGAGAAGAAGACGGTGTCGAACGGTTCATCGCGGCCGAACATCCGCTGAGCGTCGAGCTGCTCTGCCAGGCCCTGGCGCAGCACGATCGGCTCCCTGCTGTCGGTGCGGGCCGCGGGGAGCGACCGCTCGATGCTGTGGGCCGCCGTCTCCAGCATCTCGTGCGACGCGTCGAGACCGTACAGCTGGCCGGGATCCTGCCGCGCAGCGAGCTTGATCAGGTTGCGGGCCGTGCCGCAGCCCACCTCCAGCGTCGCGGTGTTTCTCGCGGTGACGACCCGCTCGAGGAGCCGGTCGCGGCCGAGCAGGTAGTAGCGCCGCGTCACGTCGTACACGTGCCTCGTGAACCGGTACATCCGGTCCATGGCGGCGGCGTGGTCGGCGCCGGCCGGCCGGCGGTTGTTGGACGAAGAGACCGGCGGCTGGGCGGCCGTCCGCGGCCGGTCGGAATCGAGCCCGCTCATGTTTCAGACCGTTCCCCGGTCGCGGGATCGACCATCTCGTAGAGGTGAAACATGCCGTAGATCGCGGAACGGTCCTCGCGGTGCAGCTCGCGAGAGCGATCCGGCCGATACACGAAACGCTCCTTCGTGCCGGGCGACAGGGCCGTCTCCACGGGTGATCGCTCGCCCGCCGTGCGGAAGATCACCCGCGTGCCGGGGCCGCCGACGCGGGCGATGTGGCCCCACAGGTCGTCGATCACCGCCGGCGGCATCCAGTCCTGGCTGTCGAGCAGGATGAAGCTGTTGAGGCTGCCGGGCCGCTCCTCGCGCAGCTGATCGGCCAGCGACGCCACGTGGGTCTCCACCCGCGGCACCATCGCCTTGATCGTCTCGTAGTGCTCCCGCTTCAGGTAGTCGGGAAGTGCCCGACGCCCCTCGTGGTCATAGCGGCGGCCGAAGGCCTGCCAGGCGAAGTAGTTGTCGTCGAGCGGAAAGCCGCAGGCCAGCCGGCGGACCCGCTCACGATACATGTCGAAGAGCTTGCCACCGTCGTTGTCCTGCTCCTCGAGCATCGCCGCGTGCTGGCTCGGCGGAATGCCGAGACTGTAGACGGCGACGGGCTGCCGTCCCATCCAGCGGACAATGCTGTTGTCGAACAGCGGCGAGTACATCTCGTCGAAGATTCGCTCCTGCTCGGCCACGGTGCGGGCCGCGAGCAGCCGGGCCGGGTCGCACCGCATGCTCCGCGCCAGGCCGTGCACGACGCGGAAGAATTGCCCGAGCTTCGCCTGATCGTAGAGGCCGCGCTTGAAGTAGCTGATCCGCTTCGGGCCGATCGCCTTGCCCGGCCAGTCGGTCGTCTCCCAGTAGGAGCGGGTGATTGGATCGAGGTGGTCGCGGATGTACCGCCGGTAGTTGTCGAGGTTGTCAGCGTGCCGCCCGAAGCCGAAGAACTTGTAGAAGGACTCGTAGTCGGGCAGGTGCTCGATCGCGGCGAGCTTGAGCCGCGTCAGGCACATGTGATTCGAGTTGAGGTCGACCGCCACGATCCGCTTCGGCTTGTGCACCAGATAGTTGAGGACGTTGCAGCCCCCGCTGGAGATCGTGAAGAGGCTCGACTCCGGTCCGATCTGCAACGCCTCGGCGTCGACCCGCGGATCCTCCCAGATCTGGTTGTAGACGAAGCCCCTGAACCAGAGCGTGAACATCCGCTCCAGCATGCCCCGCTTGCTGGCCAGGCGGTGGTGGTGGACGGCCTTTCGGAGGTGGGCCGTGGTGCTGGGACGGGCGGCGGTCATGGTCATCGCTGGGCTCGCGGGCGGTGTGTGGACGACGAATCGTGAGTGTAGCCGCTGTGCCGTCACGCCGTCGACGGTCGGCCTGACTGTCCGTGGACAACGTCGTCCACGACCGTCGTCCACGACCGTCGTCCACGACCGTCGTCCACGTGGTCGACCGGCGGAAACGCCGAGGGTTTCCCCGGTCGACGGACATCGCGTCCTGCAGCGGCAAGCCAGCTAACGCTGCCGCACGGGCGGCGGGGCTGCGGCGTCGATCGTCTGCGTCAGCGCGGCCACCGCGCCCCGCAGCTGCCTGCCAAGATCCACGATCTCAGCCTCCAGGCCGCCGAGTTCCAGGGTCGCCGCCTTGAGCCGACTGTCGAACGCCGTGGCGGTCCGATCGCCGGACGCGGTGTCCTTGTCCCATTCGGCGATATCCGCCTGGAGATCGCCCTTCTCCTCGGCGGCGTTTTCGGACTGGACGCCGACGTTCTTGCTCGAGCTCGCGATCCGGCCGATGTTCCGGTCGATCGAGGCGATTTCGTTGAGAAGCGCCTGCTTGATCTTGAACATCCCCTGGGACGTGTCGCCGCCGCGCAGCGCCGTGTACGGGTCCGACAGCGGGCGGCGGTAGATCACGCTCTTGATCCGGCACCAGTGCTTGTCGTCCTGCAGGCCGACCGCCGTCTGGTAATCGAATTCAGCCGTCGATCCCTTCGCGAAGCTCTTGGCCGCGGCCCGCGGCGCGTTGGGATCGATCATCTCCCCGGGCGCCTGCATCTCGCCGGGCGCACCGACCGGCCCCTCGTCGTCCTCCTCCTTCTTGGGTTCCGTGCCTTCCGTGGCCTCCGCTTCCGCGGGGGCGCCCGCGTCGTCGAGCACGAACTTGTCCTTCGGCGTGTACTTCACGGTGCTCTCGAACTCGACGACGGCCCAGAGGCTCCCTGGCGGGATCTCGCCGCGGGCAAGCTTGGCGGCCTCGGCCTGCCACTCGTCCTCCGGGATCACCTCGTCGTGGTGCTTCGGCTGCTGCATCATCTCCTCGAGTCGTCGCAGCCTGTCGTCCGGGGTCTTCTGCGGCTTGGGCAGCCAGCGATCGTCGTCGCCTGCCCCCGCGGCGCCGTCGTCCTGCGCGTGGCCGACGAGCGTCTGGAACGCCATCCAGCGATCGACCGGCAGGTGCTCGTAGACCGTCACATTGTCGTATTGCCGCGACCACAGCGCCTTGTCGGCGTCGCTCGGAGGCAACGGGCTCTCGGCCGCAATCAGGCCGATCTGGCAGGACGTGTCTGCCGTCTGCACGGAGAGGACCCGGAAAATACCGAGGAACTTGCCGCCCTCCTGCACGTTCGCGTCGTCGAAGATCGACAGCTCGGCCCCCACGTTGATCGGCGCTGCCGCGGCCTCGGCGGACGACATCTTCACGGCGATGCTGCCCGCCTTGCCGCCCTGCGGCGGCTGGAATTCCGTGGCCTGCCACGAGCGGCCGCGCCACGTGTCGACGAAGGTCTGCACCCGCCGCCAGCGGTCGCGCTTGGCACGGAGGGCGACGAGGGATTCGCCGGAGGTCGATTCGTCGAGAAGCTGGGCGATCTGCTTTTCGTTCGCAGCCACCTGCTTCCGCCACGCGCGTTCGCGATCTGCCAGACGCGCCGCCAGGTAGAAGTATCCGCTCGCCGCCAGCAGGAGCAGGATCGCCCCGGTGATCGTGCCCCAGTTCCAGCCCCGATGGCCGACGCCGATGGCGATCAGCCCCATCAGGATCACGAGGGCGATCAGGGCGGGAACGACGAGGTTCATGGGACACCGTGAGCGGCGGCGGTCGCCAGGCGGGCGGGGCGAGCCCCCGCATGCCATAGCACCTGCCGAGGCCGAGTATACCGGTGCCCCCCAGGGGTCCGGCGAGGTCAGTTTCGTGCCGTCAGCCCCGCCAGCTTGAATTCGCGTGGCGGCGCCGTCGCGCTCGGAAGACGTGTCGCCCGCCCCCTGTCGCCCGCCGGCGACAGGCCGCCAGGCGGCCATGGCCCCGGCAGCGGCCTCGCCAGCGTCTCCGTGCCCGTTTTTAAGGGCTTCCCGCGTTTCGCCGGCCCCTGGGCCGGCGTCCGGCGCGGAACGTGCCTCATTTCAATCGCTGCCTCGAGTCGCGCCGCGGGTTGGCCCGCGACCAGCCGTCGGGCATCGCCAGCCCACACCGGAGAACCTGCCCATGCGTCATGCCGGCCCCCCTGCGATCCCCCCGACCCGCACGCGGCCGACCGCCGCGAACCGGCCCCGACGGCCAACGGCCCGCATCGACGATCCGATCCGGCTCTACTTGCTCCAGATGGGGGGCAATCCGCTGCTCACCCGCGCGGGCGAGGTCTCCAGCGCCAAGGAGATCGAGCGCTGGCGGCGCAAGTTCCGGCGGACAATGCTGGCCAACGACTTCATCCTCCGCGGCGCCGTGGCCTTGCTCGAGCGGGTGAAGGCGGGCACGATCCGCCTCGACCGGACGATCGAGGTCGCGGTGACCAACACCCAGGAGAAGGCGCGGCTGCTGAAGAGGCTCGGGCCCAACCTGGAGACCCTGCGCCGCATCGAGCAGGAGAAGGCCAGGCTCTTCCGCGTCGCGATGTCCCGCAGCGTGCCCATCCAGCGGCGGCGTGCGGCCTGGCGCCGGCTTGTGCGGCTGCGCAACAAGGCGGTGCGGCTCGTCGAGGAGATGCACCTGCGGATCCAGCGGCTCACGCCGCTCCTCAAGCAGCTGCGGGAGATCGGCGACAGGATCGACGACGTCCGAACGCGGCTCGACGGGCCGACCCGGGACGATGCAGCCCGGCACGCGCTGCTCGCCGAGCATCACAGGCTGCTCATCGCCACGCGAGAGAGTCGCTGCACGCTCTCCCGGAGGCTCGGCCGGCTCGACGACCTGCAGCGTCGCTACGATGCCGCGAAGCGGGAGCTCGCGGCCGGCAATCTGCGGCTGGTCGTCTCGATCGCCAAGCGATACCGCCATCGCGGGCTGTCGTTCCTCGACCTGATCCAGGAGGGGAACTCGGGCCTGATGCGGGCCGTCGACAAGTTCGAGCACGCCCGCGGATTCAAGTTCTCCACCTACGCGACCTGGTGGATCCGGCAGGCGATCACGCGGGCGATTGCGGACCAGAGCCGCACCATCCGCGTGCCGGTCCACATGGTCGACACGATGACGAAGCTGCGGAACGCCGCGCGGACGTTCGTGCAGCAGCACGGCCGCGAGCCTACGATCGAGGAACTCGCGCAGTTGGGCGGGATCTCCGTGGAGGAGGCCGGCTGCATCTGGCGGATGTCGCGGCAGACCGTGTCGCTCGACCAGCCTCTGGGCGACGCCGAGGACGGCGCCGTGGGCGACCTCGTCCGCGACCACCGCGAGGACGATCCACTCGGTGCCGTCAACCAGCAGGCGCTCACGTCGCTGATCACCAGCGCGCTCGGCGGCCTCTCCTACCGCGAGCGGGAGATCATCCGGCTGCGGTTCGGGCTCGCCGACGGCTACAGCTACACGCTCGAGGAGGTGGGCACGATCTTCGACGTCACCCGCGAGCGGGTCCGCCAGATCGAGGCGAAGGCGGTCGAGAAGCTTCGGGAGCCTGGGATGCATGCCCAGCTCTCCGGCTTCGTCGACGAGCGGACGCTCGAGCGACTGCGGGCCGCCGCCGCGGCACGCAGCGGGCCGGTGGCAACTGCCGTGGCGCGGGAGCCCGATGCCGAGGTCGAACTGCTCGCCGTCGGCACCACGGCCGAAGCCGCGCTGCCCCCGGCCTGAGGACGAACGCAGCCACCGGACCTGCCCGCAGCCGCACGTCTGCCTGTGGCAGCCCCCGCGCGCGTCAGGGCCGGACGCTCAGGCCGTCTTCGCCTCGTCGAGCGCCTGCTGCAATCGCGCCTTCGGCTGCGCTCCCATGATCTGCTGGACGAGCCTGCCGCCGTTGAAAATGAGGATCGTGGGGATGCTGGCGACGTTGTAGGTCGCGGCCAGGCCCTGGTTGTCGTCGACGTTCACCTTGCCGACCTTGAACGTGCCGGCGTTCTCGGCGGAGAGCTCCTCAATCGTCGGGCCGATCATCCGGCAGGGGCCGCACCAGGGCGCCCAGAAGTCCACCAGCACCGGCACCTGCGAATCAAGCACTTCCCGCTGGAAGTTTTCCTCGGTGAACTCAAGCGCTTTCCCCATCGTGGCAAGACTCCTGTGGTGTGACCGTGCCGGGGTTTCCGGCGGACCGCTTCTCGCGTCGCGGTAGTATAACGCCGTGGTCCGGGTCGGTGGCAAGGAGCGGCAGGCGTCGCCACGCCGGCGCGATGGTTCCCCGCCCTACGGTTCGTGGTTTTTTCTCCGTATGCATCGACAGCCTGGGGTGTCGCGGTGCTGGCTCGTGGAACGCTCCGCGGACGGGCGGGCCGTCGGGGGCGTTGCGCCGCTCCCGTGGGATCCCGCGGGGCCGCCGGCGGTGGGAGCGGACGGCGATGAGGCCGTCGTCGTCGTCGAGGCGGCGGGCTTCAATTACAAGGACGCACTCGCTTGCACGGGCCACGCGGGCGTGATGCGGATCAGCCCGTTGGTGCCAGGCATCGACGCCGCCGGCACGCTCATGCATCCGGCGGGCGGGCTGCCGGCCGGAACACCGGTCGTCGCCACCGCGAACGGGATGGGCGAAGCGCGGCACGGCGGGTTCGCGACGCAACTGCGGCTGCCGGCCGGCGCCGTGGTGCCGCGGCCGGCGGGGCTGTCGGCGGCGGACGCGATGGCGCTGGGCACGGCGGGACTGACCGTGCTCCTCGCCGGCGATCGGCTGGCGGCGCTGGTCCACGGCCCGGCGGCAGCGGCCGACGCGGAGTGGCTCGTCACCGGGGCCAGCGGGGGCGTGGGCATGATCGCGGTTGGATGCCTCGCCGCAGCCGGCCGTCGCGTGGTGGCGGCCACCCGCAAGCCCGACGCCACGGCGGCACTCCTCGAATTGGGCGCCGCCCGAGTCGTGGCCGCCGCCGAGGTCGAGGACGCCTCACCGAAAACACTCGCCAGAGGCCGCTGGGGGGCCGTGGTCGATCCTGTCGGCGGTGCGGTGCTCGCGGGCGTGCTCAAATCGGTGCTGCCGGGCGGTGCCGTGGCCGCGATCGGGATGGCCGGCGGTCACGACCTCCCGACATCGGTGCACCCGTTCATCCTGCGGGGCGTCACGCTCGCCGGCATCGATGCCGCCAGCATGCCGACGCAGGCGGAGCGGACGCTGCTGTGGGCGCGGCTGGCCGAGCTCTGGCCGCGGCTGCGCGGGCGGCTGCGGGTGAAGGCCGTCGACCTCGCGGACGTCGGTGCCCATGCTGCCACGATGCTCGCGGGGACGTCGGTCGGCCGCGCCGTCGTCGTGCCGTGACCAGGTCATTCCCTCGCCCACCGGTGCCCCGCATGCAGCCCACGCCACCGCGTCACGTGATCCGCCTCGGAGATGCCTGGGAGCAGCCGCAGCCCGCCGGTGTCCACGTCCGCCTCACCCGCCGGTTTGGCAGGCCGTCGGGGATCGGCCCCGGCGACCGCGTGCACCTCGTGGTCGCATCGGCTGCGGTCGCGGCCGACGTCAGCCTCAACGGTGCGGCGTTGCCGCCAATCGCGGCCGATGCCGACGGGTGGGAGCAGGACGTCACCCCCCTGCTCCGCGATCGCAACGAGCTTTCCATCACGATCCCGGCCGGCCAGCTTCCAGATGGCCTGCCGACTGGCAGCCTGCCTCCATCCAGCGGAGCGCCGTGCGACGCCGGGTTGCCGGAAGGTGTCGTGTCGGCAAAGCAGGCTCGCGGCAGGCCGCCCGCGGCGATGGGCAGGGTGACGATCGAGATCGTTGCGGGGACGTGATGGCCTGAGTGAAGATGGTCGGAGTGAAGCGGCGGCGCGGCGATCGGTGGCGTCGCTTGACACCGTCGGCCGTTCGCCGGTACGAACAGTGCGGCCGCACCGGCTTTTTCGCAGTGCGGTGCGTTTTTTAGTGCAACAGTAACGAGCCAGCAGCAACGAGGTGGTTTCAATGTCGGTCATTCGCGTGGGCAGCAGCGGCACCTATGCCGAGGGATGGGACCAGATCTTCAGCGGCAGGTCGGTGAAGAAGGCGGGCAAGAAGGCGGGCAAGGCGACCAAGAAGGCCGCCAAGAAGCCGGCAAAGAAGGCCGCCAAGAAGAAGGCCGCCAAGAAGAAGACGGCTCGCAAGAAGGCCGCGCGCCGCTCCTGAACGCGGTGGTAGTTCGTAACTCCCCGATGCCCGCGGCATGGCGCGATCGAGGTGCTTCGCCGCTCAGGCCTTCGGTGCCGCGTCGCCACGGCCGAGTTCGCGGGCCCGTGCGGCTGCGGTGACGACCGCGTCGATCAACGCCCCGCGCACGCCCCGCTGCTCGAGCACCGCCAGGCCGGCGATCGTTGTGCCCCCGGGACTCGACACGCGATCCTTGATCTGTGCGGGATGCTCGCCGGTCTGGTCGATAAGCGCCGCCGTGCCGGAGAGCGTCTCGGTGGCCAGTGCCAGGGCGAGCTGCCGTGGGAGCCCCGCCTTCACGCCGCCGTCCGCCAGCGCCTCCACCACCAGGGCGAGGAACCCGGGGCCCGATCCCGAGAGCCCGGTCACCGCGTCCATCAGACCTTCGTCGGCCTCGTGCACGCGGCCCACCGCCGCGAGCAGTTCGAGCACGCGGGCCTGATCCTCGGCCGGCACGTCCGCCGTGCGGCAGACGACCGAGACGCCCCGGCCCACCAGGCATGGCGTGTTCGGCATGACGCGGATGATCCGCCGCGAGCCGGTGAGGGTCGCGAGGCCGTCGAGCGTCAGCCCCGCCACGATCGAGACGATGACGGCGTCGGCCGCGAGGGATGGGGCGAACTCGCGACAGGCGGCCGCCGCCTGCTGCGGCTTGACGGCGAGAACGATCAGCCGCGCGGCGTGGGCCGCCTCGGCGGATGACTGGGCGAGCCGGATGCCGGGCACGCGGGCCGCGAGCCGGTCCCGCGCCGCCGGCACGGGGTCGTAGACGGTGACGTCGGAGGCCTGGAGCAGCCCCGCCCTGCAGAAGCCCTCGGCGAGCGCCAGCGCCATCTGTCCGCCGCCGATCATGGCGATGCCACCGCGGCCCTCCCGTCGTGCCGTGTCGCCCATGTCTCGGTGTCCTCCGGTGGAAATCTGCATCGAATCCGGGGCGGTCGCGGCCGCCCGTCGGGATCAGCGGTCGCCGCCATCCACGGCGGGCAGCGCCGCCTCGATGGCGGCGGTGTCGATCCTGCTTGCCCAGAGCTGGCTCGTGCCTCTGCCCCCTGCCCCGCCGTCGCGGCTGGCTGTCCACATCAGGAGGCCGCCGTCCGGCGAGAAGACGGGGAGCACGTCGGCCCCCTCGTGGTCGGTGATACGGAGCGGCTGGCCGATTCGAAACGGCTGGTCGTCTCCGGCCGATTCCCCCTGGTGCCGGGCCACCCAGAGGTCGTAGTTGGGGCGGCGCGTCGAATCCCCGTGGTCGGCGCCGGTCCAGATGAGCCAGGGCTTCGTGGGGTGCCAGTATGGCGCCCAGCGCACGCCCTGGCCGCTCGTGAGCGCGACGTCGCCAGAGCCGTCGGCCCGCATCACGTGGATCTGCAGCATGTCCTTCTCGAGCCGGTCGGTGCGGTAGGCGATCCAGCGTCCGTCCGGCGAGAAGAACGGCCCACCGTCGTACCCGGGCTGGTTCGTCAGTTGCCGCACGTTGCTGCCGTCGGCGTCCATGACGTAGATGTCGGGATCACCGTCACGGTCGCTCACGAAGAGAATGCTGCGGCCGTCGGGGGAGAAGGAGCACTCCGCGTCGTAGCCGGGCTCGCGGGTGAGCTGCGCGAGCCCGCCTCCGTCGAGATCGGCCGTGAAGATGTCCATGCAGGGGTCGAAGTCCCACTGGTAGCGGCGCCGTCGGCCCGACGCCCGGTCCTCCTCGGCCTGCGCCCGGGCGGCGGCCTCCGTCTCGGCGATCCGCGGATCGAGGTGGCTCGAGGCGAAGAGCAGCCGTCGGCCATCCGGCGAGAACCAGCTGCAGGTCGTCCGTCCGCGGCCCGGGCTGATCCGCACCGGGGCGGTCGGCCGTGGCGCGGCCGGATCGAAGGGCTGGATGAATATCTGGTAGAACGGATAGCCTTCCGGCACGGCCTGGTAGCAGATGCGGCGCATGTCGGACGAGAAGTATCCCTCTCCCGCCTTCGGCATGCCCGCCGTCACCTGGGCGGGCTGCGCGAGAAACCGCCGCTCCAGCGGCGACAACTCCTCGGCATCGGCGGCGTTCCCGACTCCGACGCAGGCGACGGCGATGCAGGCGACAACGACGAAGGCCAAGTCAATGAAGGCCCTGCCGGCGCCGGCGGCAGGCGGTACTCCGCCGAGTGTTCGTAGCGTTCGTGGCATGACGTGGGGCGTGGCGAGAGGTTGTGGTGCGAGGCGTGGAATGATGCGACAGTATATGCGGTGGCGGCTCGGAGACGTGCGCCGCCGGGGCGGTGCCGGCCGGTCCGGCCGTCGGTCGCTCTGGCTCACTGGGAGGCTCGCTGGGAGGCGATGACGGCATGAAGATCTACACGAAGACGGGTGACGCGGGCGAGACGGGGCTCTTCGGCGGGCCGCGGGTGGCGAAGGATCACGCGCGGATCGAGGCCTTCGGCACCGTCGACGAGCTCAACAGCCAGCTCGGCGTGGTCCGGGCGACGGCGGAGGTCGGCGACTTCGATCCGCTGCTGCGGCGGATCCAGTGCGAGCTGTTCGACCTGGGAGCCCAGCTGGCGACGCCGGGCGGCGTCGAGGAGCGGATCACGACCGCGCACGTCGAGCACATCGAGGCCGCGATCGACCGGCACGAGGCGCTGCTCGAGCCGCTCGCCTGTTTCATCCTGCCGACCGGCACGCCGTTGGCCGCCGCGCTCCACGTCTGCCGCACGGTCTGCCGCCGGGCGGAGCGCCGCGTCGTCACCCTGGCCGGCCGGGTGGAGACGGCGATCCCCGCGAACGCGATCGAATACCTCAACCGGCTCGGCGACCTGCTCTTCGTGATGGCCCGCGTGGCCAACCGGCGGGCCGGACTGGCCGACGACCCCTGGCATCCGTCGCCATGACCGACACCGCGGGCACGGCGGCGCCGCTCTTTCGGCCCGCGGTGGCGCGGGCGGCGGTGGATCTCGCGTCGCTGCGGCAGCGGATCGCCACCCAGCACGTCGCCGGCGCGCCGGGCGTGCAGACGAGCGTGCTCGCATCGGACCTGTGCGACGCGCTGGTGGTCGACATCTGGAACGCGGTCGTCGCCGACGCCCCCGCCGCCGATGCCGACGCGCTGCGGCGGCACGTGGCGCTCATGGCCCACGGCGGCTACGGCCGCCGCGAGATGGCCCCCTATTCCGACATCGACCTCATGCTGCTCTACGATCGGGCCGCCGCCGGCCCGGTCGTCGCGGCGGCGAAGCGGCTCTTGCAGGATCTCTTCGACGCGGGGGCGGAGGTCGGGCAGAGCGTGCGGACGATTCCCGAGGCCTGCCGGCTGGCCGCCGCGGATCCCACGATCCTGAGCTCGCTCCTGGAGGCCCGGCCTCTAGCGGGCAGCACCGATCTCGCTGCCCGGCTGGGCTCGCGGCTGCGGTCACTCGTCGCCCGGGCGCCGCGGAAGCATGCCCGGGCGATCGTCGCCGCCCGCGGTGCCGAGGCGGCGAAGTACGGCGACTCGATCTCGCTCCTCGAGCCGAACGTGAAGCGGTCGACCGGCGGGCTGCGCGACATCCAGCTCGTCCGCTGGCTCGGCATGGTGCTCCACGGCGAGGCATCGTTCGACGGCCTCGCGCACGCCGGCGGACTCACCCGGGCCGATGCCGACACGCTCCGCGACGCGGCGGAGTTCCTCATGCGGCTGCGGAACGACCTCCACCTCGCGGCGGGCAAGGCCGTCGACGACCTGACCCGCGACCACCAGCTGCGGATCGCCGCCGCCCGGGGCATCGAGTCGCGGGACGGCCTGCTCGGCGTCGAGCGGTTCATGCGCGACTACTTCGGCCACACGCGGGGCGTGGCGCAGGTCGCCGAGACCATGATCGCCCGCCTCGATCGCCCGCATCCGGTGCGGGCGGCCGTCGCGGGCATGCTCGGCCACCGGGTCGACGGCCTGTTTCGCGTGGGGCCCGTCGACGTGGCCGTCCTCTCCGGTCGCCGGGAAGAGGTGGCGGGGAGTCTCGATGCGATCGTGCGCTTGGTGGAGCTGTCGATGCTCTACGACCTTCCGGTGGAGCACGCCACGTGGGACGCGGTACGGGCGGGCGTGGCCGCCCTGCCTCGGGTGCCCGACGCGGCGGCGCTGGCGCGGTTCCTCGGGCTCTTCGCCCAGCCGGCTCAGCTGGGCCGCGCGCTGCGGCGGCTGCACGAGATCGCCGCCCTGGAGATCCTCATCCCCGAGTTCGCGCATGCCAGGCACCTGCTGCAGTTCAACAACTACCACAAGTACACCGTCGACGAGCACTGCATCCTCGCGGTGGAGCGGGCGGCGGAGTTCGCGGACGACGCGGGCTGGCTGGGGGGCGAGTGGCGGCGGATCAACCGGAAGCGGCCGCTGCTCCTGGCGCTCCTGATCCACGACCTCGGCAAGGGCTTCGTCGAGGACCACAGCGAGGTGGGCGCGAGGATTGCCCGCGATGTCGCGGCCCGATTCAGGCTGCCCGCCGACGAGGCGGAGATCGTCGAGTTCCTCGTGCTCAAGCACCTCGTGATGGCCCACCAGGCCTTCCGTCGGGATACGGGTGACGACAGCCTCGTGGTGCGTCTCGCCCGCGACGTCGGCTCGCCGGAGGTGCTGCGGATGCTGGCGGTCCTCACCGCGGCCGACGTGTCGGCGGTGGGGCCCGGCACGTGGACGAAGTGGAAGGCCGACCTGCTCGGCGCCCTCCACTTCCGCACGCTCGGCACCCTCGACGCCGAGGCCCCGTCGGTGGCCGCCGAACGACACCGCAGCGGCCTCGACCGGCTGCTCGAGGGCCGCGACGTGGAGGATGCCGTGGTGCGGCTAGCCCGGCAGCTGCCCTCCTCGTACCTGCACGACACGGAGCCTGGCCGGATGGTCGAGGAGCTGGGGCATCTCGCGCGGCTCGGCCCCGACGGCGTCTTCGTCAGCACGCGGTGGCAGTCGGCGACGGGCACCGTAGCGTTGACGGTGGCGGCGCGGGAGACGGTAGCCGCCGGCATCTTCCACCGGATCGTGGGCGGCCTGACGGGCGAGCGTCTGGAGATTTTCGCGGCCGACATCCACACGCTTGAGGACGGGCTCGTGATCGACCACTTCGTCGTGCAGGACCCCGACTACGCCGGTGCGCCCCCCGAGGAGCGGCTGGCGGAGATCGCCGCGGCGATCCGCACGGCCCTGAAGGCCGACGGTTCGCCGTCGTTCCGGCGGCGGTGGAATCCGTTCGCGCCGCTGCCGAGTCCTGCGGCGACGCTGCCCGCGCGCGTGCGGTTCGACAACGAGAGTTCGGCGCAGAACACGATCCTCGAGGTGTTCGCGAACGACTCGCCCGGCCTGCTGTACGGCATCGCGAGGGCGATCTTCGAGGAGGGGCTCTCGGTGCGATCGGCGAGGATCGGCACCTATCTCGACCAGGTGGTGGACGCCTTCCACGTCACCGACGCGGCCGGCCGCAAGGTGGTCGATCCCGCGCGGCTGGCCGCGATCGGCAGGGCGATCGAAAGGGTCGCCGCGCCGCTCACGGGGCCGACGGCCGAGGGCTGAGCCGCACGGCCTGGCGTCTGCACCGCCGATCGTGCGGGGCGGACGCCCCGCACGCAGCGCGCGACGCCGTGGACCGCCCCGCCGCGCGGGGTATGCTGGCCGTCTGAGGCGGACCGCCGATTCTCGACGGCCATCACGGACTCGCTGGCTGGAACGCACCGCATGAGCGACGACCCGCAGCACAGCCTCGGCGACGTGCCCACGATCGCGGGCGCGGCGGGGAGCCGGCCGGCGGCGCAGCTGAGCCTCGGCGACGAACGGACGCTCGGCGGCGGCGGCGCGGGCCTCGACACGACGCTCGACGACATCGAGATCGTCGATCTCGCGTCACGGTACAAGGTGGAGGGCACGCTCGGGCAGGGTGGCATGGGCGCCGTGCACCTGGCGACCGACACGCGGCTCGGCCGCAAGGTCGCGATCAAGCGAATCGTGGGCGATGCCGCCGGAAACCGGATGGCCGTGCAGCGGTTTCTCACGGAAGCCAAGTCGATCGCGGCTCTGAGCCATCCGCACATCGTTCAGGTGCACGACTACGGGCGGGCTAAGGACGGGCCTTTCCTGATCATGGAGTACGTCGACGGCGGCAGCCTGCTCGACCGCTGCCGCGGCGGGGCGCTGCCGCTGGAGGAGGCGATCGAGCTGGCCTGCCGCATCTGCGACGGGCTGACGAAGGCCCACGAGCAGGGGATCGTCCACCGCGACATCAAGCCCGCGAACATCCTGCTAACGAAGGAGGGAGTCCCGAAGCTGACAGACTTCGGCCTGGCCAAGGCGGAGGCCGCGGATCACGAGATGACCATGGCCGGCGCCGTGATGGGCACCCCCGACTTCATGTCGCCCGAGCAGCGTCGTGATGCCAGGGAAGTGGACCAGCGCAGCGACCTGTGGAGCCTCGCGGCCACGGTCTACCAGATGGTGACCGGTCGTAGTCCGAAGGTGATCCGGCTCAACGACCTGCCGCTGTCGCTGCAGCCCGTCATGGGGAGAGCCCTTGAGGACGCGAAGGAGGCGCGCTACCCGTCGGCCAGGGAACTACGAGATGCGCTCCGGGCGGTGCGCCGACACGTCACCGCCGCTTCCAGCCTCGATGGCGTCGTGCAGGAGGGACGGTGCACGGCGTGCGGCACCGTCACGGGCGACCTGTTGAGGAAGTTTTGCCGCAATCCCTCGTGCGGGGCGAGCCTCCGCGTGGCCTGCCTCGCGTGCGCGGCGCAGATCCCGGTGTGGGAAGGCGTGTGCGGGGAGTGCGGCGGGAATCAGCCCGCCCTGCTCGCCGCCGCGAGGACGCTGCTCGAATCGAAACGCGCAGAGGCGGAGTCGCTGCTCGCCGACATGGCGTTCGACGAGGCCATCGGCTGTGCCGGGGAGGTTGCCGCGGCGCCGCCGCATCCCGGGCTCGCCGAGCTGCGGGACTGGGCGGCCGCTTTCGTGGCATCGACGGCCGTGGACAGGGAAGGCAGGACCGCCGCGGTGGCCGAGTCGCTCGCGGATGCACGCAAGCACGCCGCCGCGTGCGACTACCCGGCTGCGATCCAGGCTCTGGATCGGATTCCGGAGAGGCTTCGCGATGAGGCGACGGCCGAGCTGCTCGCCGACTGCCGTGCCCGGCGCGAAGAGGTGGACACGCTCATCGTGGAGATCGCGGGGCGTGTCCGAAGGCGGGAGCTCAACGGTCTGCTCCCGCTGGTCGAGCGGGCGGTCGAGCTTCGCGGCGACCGCAGGGATCTCGCGAAGCTCCGCCAGCAGCTCTGCGAGCGCCGTGACGCCCGCGTGGCCCGCGCGCGGGCGGCGCTGGACGCCGGCGACGCCAGGAAGGCGGCGGGAGCGGTCGCCAACCTTTCGGCCGAGGAGATGGGGGAGTCGGCCGACCTGCGCGAGCGTGCTCGTCGGGCGGTCGAGTTGGAGGAGAAGCTCGCGGCCGTCGTGAAGGATGCCAAGGCCGACGGCATCGTGAATCCCGACGAGGCGGCGGCGATTCTACGACTCGCCGAGGAGTATCTTGCGGTGAATCCGCGGAACGACACGGTGCGTTCGCTCGCGGAGCGGTGTCGCCACAAGGTGGCCGACACCCTGCTGGTCTGCAACTCGGTGGGCATCGAGCTGAGGAGGATTTCCGCCGGCTCGTTCACGATGGGCGACACCAGCGGCGATCCCGACAGGCTGCTGCATCGGGTGACGCTGACCCGGCCCTTCTACCTCGGCGTGTGCGCGGTGACGAACGCCCAATGGAAAAGCGTGATGCGCAGCGTGCCGAGCACCTGGAAAGACGACGACCGTCCCGTGGAAAGCGTGAAGTGGGCCGAGGCCGTGGACTTCTGCGACAGGCTGTCGGCATTGCCGGAAGAGCAGCGGGCGGGGCGGATCTATCGACTGCCGCTGGAAGCGGAGTGGGAGTATGCGTGCCGGGCTGGCACCACCACGAGCTACTCGTTCGGCGACGACGAGCAGCGGCTCGGGGATTATGCCTGGCACACGGGGAATTCGGGTGGGCAGACGCATCCGGTGGGGCAGAAGGAGCCGAACCCGTGGGGCCTGTTCGACATGCACGGTAACGTGTGGGAGTGGTGCAGCGACTGGCATGGCGTGTATGGCAACGGCGTCGCGACGAATCCAGAGGGGCCGGCCAGGGGCTCCTTCCGCGTCTTCCGCGGCGGTGGGTGGCTCAGCAAGCCGGAGTCCTGCCGGTCGACGACCCGCCTCAGCATCGATCCGGCGTCACGCAGTGACGACCTCGGACTGCGTGTCGTGATGAGCCGCGGGTGATCGCATTAGCGGGACCGTGCCGTTCCGCTACGCGACCGGCGGCGAGTCGGGCGCGGGCGTCGGCGTTGAAGGTGGGTCCGCATCGTCGTCGAGTTCCATCTGCGCGAACTTCTCGACGAGCAGCGTCGCGGCACCGATCGTGAGCGTCTGGCCTACGGCGAGTTGCACGAGGCACTCTCCCGCGATCGGCCTGCCGTCGACCGCGAGCCGCAGGCTGCCGCCGGAGTGCAGCCAGAACATCCGTCCCGCGTGGATGAGCCGCAGGTCGTCCGCATCCACGCCCATTGCCGGCACGACGACGACGTGGTCCCGCGCCGACCTGCCGATCGTCGCGTAGCGGTAGAGCATCACGTATTCCTCGTCGACCAGATTGTTGAGCCGGCGGATGCGGGCGGCCTCGATGCCGCTGCGGCAGGCCGTCTGCCAGAGCCGCGACGCCGGCTCGCCGATCGCTGCGAGGCAGGCGTCGTCCCGGTCGGGCGGGACGTCGCGTGACCCGTTCAGCGGGTCGCAGCTGAAGATCGTGAAATCCATCTCCAGCGTCCGCGTGGCCGACAGCCGTGACGGCAGGTCGATCTGGAGGCTGACATGGGCGTCGTCATGCGTGAGCGTCATACTTTTCTTGACGGGGTCGCTGTCGATGTCGACGCCCTTGGCCGACTCGTCGCCGAGCACGAGGCCGGCATCGGTGAGGTCGAGGGACATGTGTGATCGCGAAATCTCGCGGCTGCCTTCGTCGTGATCGGGCGATCGCGGCAGGAATCGCAGGCAGACGTCGTTTTGGCGGCTGCGGCCGCAGGTCACGCGGCGGCGGGCGATGACGTGGATACGGCGGCCATCGACGGCCAGCGACAGGGCATCGGCCCTGGTCGGGCGGTCCGCTGCGACGACCGGCGGCGGGCTCTCCGGCGCGGACGCCAGGCCGCCTTCGTGGCGATCCAGGAGGCCCGCGGTGGATTCGGCGACGCCCGTGGCCGGCCCGTCCAGGATCCTCGCGACGTCGTCCGCGAGCCGTGCGAGGTGCTGTTCGATCGGGCCGAGATGTGCATCGAACCAGTGCGAGAGCCGCAGATAGTATTCGAGTGACTTGCAGAGACGCACATCCTGCACGCGCATCGGCAGGATGGCGCGTTTGCGATCGCCCGCACTCGCCACCTCCCGCTGGACATGGCTCGAGTCGTTGGAGTGACCGGAAAGAATGAGGATGAAAACGCGAGCGCCGTCGATGGCGTCGATAATCGACTCGGTCCAGTCGGCCCCTGGGGCGATGTCACGGGGCGCGATCCAGCAGGTCATGCCGCGTCCCTCGAGGTATGCCACCACCTTGTCGGCAATGCCCTTGTCCTGCGACGAATGGCTGATGAAGACCTGGTGGGGCATGGGGCAGTACCGACGCCCGCGCGGCGCGGTGACAGGGCGGACGGATGCGAGTGGGCCGGAACGTCGGCAGTATATGTCGGGTGCCCGTCTGACGAGGCTTCTCGGTCGGTCATGCGCGGGATGGTGACGCGCATGACGCCGGGCCGGAGCAGGCGCGATGGGCAGCGGACGGTGCAGGCAGATCAACGCGATTGGCCAGGTTTTCAACTCGGTGCTCGCCTGCCGTGGCATCTGCGCCCTAAGACCCTAAGATCGGGATGCCCCTCTGTTGTGCGGTTAGTTCCTCCCCAAGAGGGGCCACGATGCAGAGTGCCGAGGACAGGCAGCTTCAGCCGGGATCTGCGCGCGCATGGCACGAAGGACCGCTCACGCGGCTGTGGGGCCGGCTTGATCGGGGCGTGTGCGAGGACTATTGCTCGGGCGTGATCCAGAGCACGATCGTGCACTCGGCATTGTCAGTCGCCGCGACAGCGGACCGCGATCAGCGCGTGCGCCTGACCGTCGATTTTTCCAGCGAGTCCGTCGGCCCCGACGAGGTCACTCACGATATCGCCGAGCCGACCCTGGACGTACCGGACGCAGTGGATGTGGACGCCGCGATCGCGGCTCTCGTCGTGGAGCCGGCTGTCGCCGACCCGATGATGGCGGCCGGTGACACCACCCCCGACATCGCGCAGGCTGGCGCGGCTCCTGACGTCAGCGTGCGCGATCCGCTGGCCGAACTGCCCGACGCCATCCCGAGTGATCCCACGCCGCGGACCGCCGCCCGGACGGTCAGCGCGCTCCCGGGCCGGGGGCCGGCCGGAGCGATCGCCGCCGCGGCGAACGGTATGGGCATGAACAACTCGGGCATGAACGGCACGGGCGCGGGGGCGGGCGGCGGGATTGGCGGTGAGATGGGCCGCAGGCTAGCAGCGGCCGGTGCGCAGACCGGAGACGTGCAGATCTCGATCGCCTGGAATGGGATCGACGACATCGATCTGCACGTGCAGGTGGAGCCGCTGCAGGGTGGCATGCCGTCGAGGATTTCCTTGGATGACCAGAATGGGCTTCTGTGGCGGAATGCTCAACGTGGACGCGAACGCATCGCCGCACCAGCTCACGCGGACGCCCGTGGAAAACGTTTTTTGGCGAAGGGCATGGCGCCCTTCGGCCGCTACACGATCGCCGTGACCAACTTTCGGAGCTGGTCGGGGCAGGGATCGACGTCCGTCAAGGTGGCCGTGCTCGTGGATGGCGAGTTGCGGCGGTTCCCTCCGGTGGCGGTCGCTGGTCGGCCCCTGACCCTGGTGCATTCGTTCGTGCGGCTTCCGCCTGCTGGCACCGGCGGGCACGCCTACGGGCGGCGGTAGCCCGCCGGCCCAGTCGCCTATCGTGCCTGTGGAAGCACCGCACGTCGGTCCACTGCCTGCGGGCCCACGATCGCTAGACGCCTCTTCAACGCTTTCTCGGGGCATCCGTGCGAGCCGTTCGTCGCATCGAGCTCTCACATGTACGTGTTGATGACGTTCTCGAAGAGCTCTTGGCGGCCGCTCGTGCACGGCTGGGCATCGCCCTTGGCCAGCATCTCCTTCTCCAGCGACGCGAAGCTCTCCGTGCCCGCCTCGATCCGCTTGCCCAGCGGGCTCGACCAGCTCGCATACCGCTCGTCGACCAGCTTCTGGATCGCCTTGTCGGCCCGCATCGCCGCCGCGATCTTCAGGCCCCGGGCGAAGGCGTCCATGCCGCCGATGTGCGCGTGGAAGAGATCGACCGGCTCGAAGCTCTCGCGGCGGACCTTGGCGTCGAAGTTGATGCCGCCGGGGGCCAGGCCGCCGTACTTCAGGATCGAGTACATCATCTGCGTCGTCATGTAGACGTTCGTCGGGAACTGGTCGGTGTCCCAGCCGACGAGCGTGTCGCCGGTGTTGGCGTCGACCGAGCCCAGGAAGCCCTGCATGCCGGCGTACTCGAGCTCGTGCTGGATCTCGTGGCCCGCCAGCGTGGCGTGGTTGGTTTCGAGGTTCATCTTCACGTGCTTCTCGAGGCCGTAGCTGCGGAGGAAGTTGATGCAGGTGGCCGCGTCGAAGTCGTACTGGTGCTTCATCGGCTCCCGCGGCTTCGGCTCGAAGTAGAACTGGCCGGTGAAGCCGATCTGCTTGGCGAAGTCGACCGCCATGTGCATGAACCTGGCGAGGTGGTCCATCTCCCGCTTCATGTCGGTGTTCCATAGGCACTGGTAGCCCTCGCGGCCGCCCCAGAAGGTGTAGCCCGCGCCGCCGAGCCGGTGCGTCACCTCGATCGCCTTCTTCACCTGGGCCGCCGCGTAGGCGAACGTCTCCGCGTTGCAGCTCGTCGCGGCGCCGTGGACGTACCGCGGGTTGCTGAACAGGTTGGCCGTGCCCCAGAGCAGCTTGATGCCGGTCCGCTTCTGGTGCCGCTCGAGGGCGTCGGCCACGGCGTCGAGGTGCTTGTTGGTCTCGGCGAGATTCGCCCCCTCGGGCGCCACGTCGCGGTCGTGGAAGCAGTAGAACCCGCAGCCGAGCTTCTCCAGGAACTCGAAGGCCACGTCGACCCGCTTGAGCGCCATCTTCAGGGGATCGCTCTCGGTCTCCCAGGGGCGGATCATCGTACCGGGGCCGAAGGGGTCGCCGCCGGTGCCGCGGAGCGTGTGCCAGTAGGAGACGGCGAACCGCAGGTGGTCACGCATCGGCTTGCCCTCCACGACGGCGTCGGCGTCGTAGTGACGGAAGGCGAGCATGTTCTTCGTGCCCGGGCCCTCGTAGCGGATCTTCGCGATGCCGGGAAACGCCTCGGGACCGGTGCTCTGTGCGGCTGCCATCGGACGGATGCTCCTCGCAAGACTCTCGGGAAGGGAATGTGACGGCGGCCCTCGCGATCCGCGAAGCGCCAGCGTCTGACACGGAGGCCTGTTATATCGGCGGGAATCCCGCTTGTCGCGGCTGCCGGACGCCTCGCGGGCCAGCGGGCCGATTCCCGTCGCCCGGTGACTGCTGCGGCCGGAGGGCGAACTAGACTCGGGGCGTCCAGTCCGGCGCGGCCGCCCGCCGTCGCGGGCGATCCTCCCCTGTCCCGCTCCGATGCTTCCCGCCGTCACGATCCTGATCCCCGTCTACGACGACTCGCGATCGGCGGCGCTCCTCCTCGATCGCTTGTCGGCGGAGGCCGCGCGGCTCCCTTGCCGGCTTTCCGTGCTCTTCGTCGACGACGGCTCGTCGGCCGTGGAGGCCGCCTTGCTGCCGGGGCCGACGGCCGCGATTCCGCAGGTCGGCGTTCTTCACCTGCGCCGTAACCTCGGGCACCAGCGGGCGATTGCCGTGGGCCTGGCGGCGCTCGCGGCGCGTGATCGCCCCGACTTCGTCGTCGTGATGGACGGCGACGGCGAGGACGATCCCGCGACGCTCGGGCCGCTGCTGGATGCGGCGTTCGCGGGAGATGGCCACACGGCCGTCTTCGCAAGGCGGCTCAAGCGGCAGGATGGCCTCGGGTTTCTCGCGGGCTACCACGCCTTCCGCCTCCTGCACCTGGCGCTCGTCGGCCGCGACGTGCGGGTCGGCAACTTTTCCGTCCTGCCGCTGGCGGTGCTCGACCGAGTCGTGGGCATCTCTGAGATCTGGAGCCACTACGCGGCGGGCGTGCTGCACGCGCGGACCCCCGTGACGCTCGTGCCGACATCCCGGGGCAGCCGGCTCGCCGGCCGCTCCAAGATGAATCTGCCGGCGCTCGTAACGCACGGCATCTGCGCGCTCTCTGTATGGAGCGACGCGATCGTCGCGCGGCTCTTCCTGCTGGTCGGCGGCATGGTCGCTCTGGCCCTCGCGCTGCTCGCCGGCGTGGTCGCCATGTGGCTCTCGCGGGCGGCCGTCGTGCCAGGCTGGATCGCCCCCGCGGCGGCGGCCGTCCTCGGCGTGCTGCTCGCAGGCGTGGTCTGCCTGCTCCTGGCGGTCTTCGTCCTCGGCAGCAGGACCGCCGCCAACGTGCTGCCGCATCGCGACTGGCGGGACCATGTGCTGCCCGGGCCGACGCGGGCTCACGGCCGCGACCGCTGACCGACGCGACGAAGAGCCGTCGTCCGCGGCCTGTCGTCAGTCCGGAGCGGCCGCCGGAAGCGGCGTCCAGCGGTCGAACGTCGCGGCCTGGCCGCGGTGGACGCCCCGCTCGTCGGCCAGATTCCAGACGATCGCCTGCTCGATCCGAAACCGCCGGCCCGAACGCGAGATGCGGATGCCGGCGTAGTCGTCGACGTAGCCGTCACGGCGGGTACGCTCCAGCAGCCGGGCCCGCTCGTCGCGGTGCATAGTCTCGGCCGTGAGCCGCGAGGGCGTGCGTACGAACGCGGCATGGTCCATCTCCCAGAGGGAGAACGCCGCTGCGTTGCCGTAGTTGAGCACCGGGTCGGCCTCCGTGCCGTGCGACACCACCACGAACGCCGCCTCGAACAGCCGTCGGGCCTGCTCCAGCGGCGTGCCCGTGCGGGGCACGAGGTCGCGGCCGAGGAGCCGCGAAAACGAGTCGAGCAGGAGCTGCGCGTGCTCGACGAGCGCGGGCCGGGCCCACGGGGCCACTGCGGCCGCGGAGGGCTCGATTGGATCGACCGGCTCGACTGGTTGGACTGAGTCGTCTGGTTCGTGCACGGCGTCACCCGCGGCGGGCCACGGCGCGGGCCAGAATGTGGCGGCCCCACTCGGGGCACCATTCGACGAGGCCGGCCAGGAACCCCGCCGACCGCGGCACGACGAGCTCGCTCTGGCGGCGTCCGCAGGCGGCGAGCACGGCCGTGGCGAGACGATCGGGATCGATCCGCGCGACCGCGTGGGTGCCGCCGGGCTGCAGCGCCTCGGCGGGCAGCCCGGCACGGGCGACGTCGTCGGCATACCGGTCGGCCGCCTCGGCCGCGCGGGGATCCGCGTCGTCGCGGTGGATCGGCCCCGGCGAGACGAGCAGCACGTGCACGCCCCGCGGCGTCAGTTCGAGCCGGACCGCGTCGACGTAGGCCGCCAGCGCCGACTTCGCCACGCAGTAGGGCCCCATGAACGGCGTCACGAGCTTGCCGGCGAGGCTGCCGAGATAGACCAGGTGGCCGCGGGCGGCCGCGACGTCGTCGGCCACCGCGGTGGTGACTTCGACGGCCGACGAGACGTTGGCATCGTAATAGTTCCGCAGCTCCTCCGCGGACGTACCCAGGATCGCCCCCCTGCCCGACCGGCCGACGCAGAAGAAGAGGTCGTCGACGCCGCCGAGCAGCCGCGCCGCCTCGCCGGCCACACGGTTGCCCTCGCCTGCCCGCGACAGATCGGCGGCGATGCCGCGCAGCCGGTCATCGTCGGCGCCCCGGCCGACGTGCGCGAGCGCCTGCCGCACGCCCTCGGCCGACCGGCCCACGACGAGCACGCGGGCCCCGGCCGCGGCGAGATGCCGCGCGAGCACGAGACCGAACCCGGCCGTGCCTCCCGCCACGATCACCCGTCGATCCCGCCACGTGCGCGTCGTCATCGGGCGGAGT
>JBILVO010000241.1:0-3599 GCA_044370415.1 Pirellulales bacterium | reverse complement strand
GCCCCCTCAACCCGACGATCCACCCGTGACGAACTCTACTGCGTGGTCGGAGGAGTTTTCCAGCAGCCGGTCCCGGAGTCTGTTTTCGTGCGAATTGCCCGCCCGTTCGCGTTCGTCACCGCCGTCGCCCTCGCCGCGGCCCTGTCGCCCCTGGCCGCCGCCGCCAGGCAGCCCGGCGAGCCGATCACGGTGATCGAAGGCCAGTCGATGCCCGCCAGCGAGGCCGCGGCCGAGGGATGCGGCTGCCGCCCGGGCCAGTGGCAGCAGCCCGCGTGGCACGGCAACGTGCACGCCGGGCACTGCGGCCCCAGACCTGCCTGCTGCCCGGGGTCGAGCGTGTATCAGGCGTACCCGTTCCGGATGCTGCATGAGCCCCGGCCGGCCTGCGTGAAGACGCCGTCGGCGTTCCCGCGGCTCCACGCCATGTGGTGCGAGGGCTACATGCCGACGCCGATCCCGCCGGCACAGCCCCACTGCCACCACTGCGGCGCGCCGATCGAGGGAGGCTTCTAGCCGCCGCTCCAGGTCGACGGGCCCCCGCCCCCCGTCCCTGAGCCGTGCGCTGAGCCCCCTCTCGGCAGCCGCCCCACGACGCGGCCCGGCCGGCATGCATGCCCCGGCCGGGTCGCGACGTCGTCGGGGCGTGGAACCACAGGCCCCGGAGGCCTCGTTCCACGGCCATCCATCCTCAGTAGCTCTTGCCGAGGGCGGCCTGGGCGGCCGCAAGCCTCGCCACCGGCAGCCGGAACGGCGAGCAGCTGACGTAGTCGAGCCCGATGTGGTGGCAGAAGATCACGGAGTGCGGCTCGCCCCCGTGCTCCCCGCAGATGCCGAGCTTGATGTCCTTCCGCGTCTTCCGGCCCCGCTCCACGGCGATCTGCATCAGCTGCCCCACGCCCGTCGTGTCGATCGACGCGAAGGGGTTGGCCTTGAAGATGCCCTCGTCGGTGTACTTCTGCAGGAACGACGCCATGTCGTCGCGGCTCATGCCCAGGCAGGTCTGCGTGAGGTCGTTGGTGCCGAACGAGAAGAACTCCGCGGTCTCGGCGATCTCGTCGGCCGTGAGGGCACCGCGCGGGATCTCGATCATCGTGCCCACGAGATATTTGATCTTCTCGCCGGTCTCCTTCTGCACCTTGGCGGCGACCGCGTGCACGATCTCCACCTGGTTGTCGAGTTCCTTCTTGAAGCCGACGAGCGGGATCATGATCTCCGGCTTCACCTTGATGCCCGCCTTCTGCACCTTCGCCGCGGCCTCGAAGACCGCCCGGGCCTGCATCTCGGAGATCTCGGGGTAGCTGATGCCCAGCCGGCAGCCGCGGTGCCCGAGCATGGGGTTGAACTCGTGGAGCGCGGCCACCCGCTTCGCCACGGCGTCGGGCGTCATCCGCAGCTTGGCCGCCAGGTCGGCCTGCGCCTGTGCGTCGTGCGGCACGAACTCATGCAGCGGCGGGTCGAGGAAGCGGATCGTCGCCGGCCGGCCCTCCAGCGCCCGGAAGATGCCCTCGAAGTCGTCCCGCTGGTAGGGGAGCAGCTTGGCGAGCGCCGCCCGCCGGGCCTCGAGCGACTCGGCCAGGATCATCTCCCGCATCGCGTCGATCCGGTCACCCTCGAAGAACATGTGCTCGGTCCGCGTCAGGCCGATTCCCTCGGCGCCGAAGGCGATGGCGTGCCGGACCTGCTCGGGCGTGTCGGCGTTGGTGCGGATCCCGAGCTTCCGGTGCTTGTCGGCGAGCTTCATGATGAAGGCGTAGTACTGGTAGACCTCCGAGTCCTCCGGCTTCAACGTGCGGGTGATGAGCACCTGGTTGAGCTCGCTGTCGGCGGTCTTGATGGCCCCGGAAAACACCTCGCCGGTGCTGCCGTTGATCGAGATCGCGTCTCCCTCCCGCAGCGTCGTGCCGGCGCAGGTGAGCGTGCCCCGGCCGTAGTCGATCTGGATCGCGCCGGCGCCGGCCACGCAGACCTTGCCCATCTGCCGGGCCACGAGCGCCGCGTGGCTCGACACGCCGCCGCGGCTGGTGAGGATGCCCTCCGCAGCGATCATGCCGCGGAGATCCTCGGGGCTGGTCTCGACCCGCGCCAGCACCACCTTCTTGCCGGCGTGCGCCAGCTCCTCCGCCTTGGCGGCGGTGAAGACGAGCTGGCCCGTGGCGGCGCCCGGGCCGGCGGGCAGGCCCGAGGTCAGCAGGCGGTCGCTCTTCTGCGCCGCCGCGTAGTCGGTGCGGTCGAAGATCGGCGCGAGCAGTTGCGAGAGGGCGTCGGGATCGGCCGACTGGATCGCGTGCTCGCCGGTCATCAGCTTCTGCTTCACCATGTCGTGGGCGATCTTGACGTACGCCAGCGCCGTCCGCTTCCCGTTGCGGGTCTGGAGCATGTACAGCTTCTTCTTCTCGACTGTGAACTCGAAGTCCTGGACGTCGCCGAACTTCTTCTCCAGCCGCTCGCGGACCTTTTCCAGCTGCTTGTAGGTGGCGGCGAACATCGGATCGTCGGCCATCTCCACCACGGGCTTCGGCGTGCGGACGCCGGCCACGACATCCTCGCCCTGGGCGTTGACGAGGTACTCGCCGTAGAAGACGTCCTCGCCGGTGGCGGGGTCGCGGGTGAAGGCGACGCCAGTGGCGCAGTCGTCCCCCATGTTGCCAAACACCATGCTCTGCACGTTGACGGCCGTGCCCCACTCGTCGGGAATCTTGTACTTGCGGCGGTAGAGGATCGCCCGCTCGTTCATCCAGCTGCCGAACACGGCGCCCACCGCGCCCATGAGCTGCACGAACGGATCCTGCGGGAAGCTCTTCCCGGTCCGCTCCTTGATCAGCTGCAGGTAGCGCTTGATGAGTTCGCGGAGGTGCGTGTCGGTGAGGTCGGTGTCGTTGTGGACGCCCACCTCGTGCTTCAGCTTCTCCATCACCTCCTCGAACGGCTCGTGCTCGTTCTCGTGCCGCTTCTGCACGCCCATGACGACGTCGCCGTACATCTGGATGAAGCGGCGGTAGGAGTCGTAGGCGAATCGCGGGTTGCCCGTCGCCTCGGCGAGCCCCTTGACGGTCTCGTCGTTGAGGCCAAGGTTCAGGATCGTGTCCATCATGCCGGGCATGCTGTCGCGGGCCCCGCTGCGGACGCTGACCAGCAGGGAGTTCCGCGGATCGCCGAACTTCTTGCCGGTCTCCTTCTCGAGCAGCTTGACGTAGGAGGCGACGTCGTCTTCGAGCCCCTTCGGGAACTTCTTGCCGTTGGTGTAGTAGTCGATACAGACCTGGGTCGTGATCGTGAAGCCCGGCGGCACGGGCAGGCCGATCTTCGTCATCTGGGCGAGGTTGGCCCCCTTGCCGCCGAGGAGCGGCTTCATGGTGCCGTCGCCGTCGCACTTCTTCGAACCGAAGTAGTAGATCATCCGGCCCGGCTTGCCCGTCTTGGCATCCTTCTTGCTCGAGCGGCTCGCGGTCGACTTCTTGCGGACGGTGGTTGCCATGGGCTGATCGAGGCCTTTCGTGAGGAGGAATCCCGGGCGAAACGGGGCCGATTTGTGCCGGGAAAGCCGACCGAATCTAGTACCGCCAGAGGAGGGCGTCAACGCGTGGTCCGACGGGCGTGGG